>NZ_JAIXMK010000132.1:0-27442 GCF_020328095.1 Streptomyces sichuanensis | reverse complement strand
CGCCCGGCGCCGGGTGGCCGACGGGCGTCTCGGGCGCCGGGGCCGGGGTGGCGGCACCCGGCTGCGGGTAGCCGTAGCCCCCCTGCGGCGCGGGCGGGGCCGGCGCGACACCGGGGTGGGCCTGACCGCCCTGGGCGGCCGCTGCGTGCGGGGCGTCCGGGGTGGGCGCGGTGGGGTAGCCGTAACCGCCCTGGGGGGCGGGCGCGTTCGCCGCCGGAGCACCTTCCGGTGCGGGGTGGCCGGGGTAGCCGTGGCCGGGCTGCGCCTGAACCTGCGGGGCCGCGTCGGGGCGCGGGTAGCCGTAGCCGTCCAGGGGCGCCGGTGCGGGCGCGGTGGGGTAGCCGTAAACGCCCTGGGGCGCGGGCGGGGCCGACGGGCCGTAACCGTTCTGCGGCACGGGTGCGTTCGGCGCGGGCATGGCGGGCGCACCGAACGGCGCCGGGGCGGCCGGGTAGCCGTATCCGCCCTGAACGGCATCCGCGGCGGGCGGGGTGGCGGGCGCGGGGGCGCTCGCGGCCTCCGGGGCCACGTACCCGGCACCGGACGGTGCGGCCGGCGCCTCGGAGCCCGGGCGGTCGCCGTCCTGCGCCACCACGGACGCCGCAGCGTCCGCCTCCGGCGTGGCGACAGCCGGGGAAGCGTCGCTCTCCGCCGCCGGGGCCGGGGCCGTGGGCTGCTCCGCGCCGGCCGTCACGTTCGACAGCGCGGCGTCGTCGCCCGTCCCGGCGGTGTCCGGCGTCCCGGACGCCGCGTCGGCCGCCTCCGGGGCCGGCGCGGGCGCGGGGACGGCACCCGGCTCGGCGCCGGTCACGGGGCCCGCGACGGGGGAGCCGTGCGCGCCGTCGGGCGCGGTTGCGCCGAACGGGGCGTCAGTGACGGCGGGAGACGTCTGGGCGTTCTGGGCCACGGGCGGCCAGGCGGCGGGCGGCGGGCCGGGCGGGACCGCGGGCGGGAAGTTCGGGGGCAGCGGCGGCAGCGGGACCTGAGGCGCCGCCGGAGGCGTCCACGCCTGGGCGGGCTCGACGGACTCCACGGGCGTCACGGGCGCAACAGACTCAACCGGCGTCACGGACTCAACGGGCTCAACCGGCGTCACGGACTCAGCGGGCGCAACGGGCTCAACCGGCATCACGGGTACGCCCGGCGCGGCTGCCGCATCCGGACCGGCCGCGCCGCTCTCGCCCAGCGGCGCCGCGGCCACGGCCTCCCCGGCGGTGCCGCCCACGGGGGAGGCGGCGACGGACAGCGGCTCGCCGGTGGGCGGCGGGGGAGTCGCCGGAGCCGCCGCGGCGGCCGGGGACGTGCCCTGCGTGTACCAGGCGGGCGGTGTGTAATCGATCGTGAATTCACCCGTGTGTTCGGGTTCGTGCTCGTGTTCCGGCGCGTGCGCGGCGTCGGACCGGTCCTCGCCGGCTGTCTTCCCGGCCGCGCGGATCTCGTCCCGATCGCTGCTCACAATGCCTCCTGCTGGTGTGGTCCGGCGCCCGTGGATACCTCTGGCGGGGCCGACCGTTCCTGACGCCCCGATCGCCCGGGTTTCCCCTCTGACACGTGTTCTGTCACGTGACAGGACTGGCTTCGGGTTCTCCAGTGCGTACGTTCATACAGACTAATCGTCATCCGCAACGCTGCGGCAGGCCCGCCCCGTCCCACCCCTCACCCCCGGTGGGACAAGGCTTCCCCGAAGGGCCCCGGCGACACCGCGGGTGCCGCCCGGCCGCTGCCGAGGGAGCGTCACTCCATGCGCCGCGCCGGGCCCAGGAGCCCCGCCTCCGGCTCGGTGGGCTGCGTGGTCACGTACGTGTGCGCCGAACGGGTGCACCACAGCGTGACGCCGTCCGGGAGCGAGGAGAGCGCCTCGACGTCGTCGGGCCCGAGATTCATGGACCGGCCGATCTGCCGTGCCTCGTCCGGCGCGACGCGCTGGACGCCGACGAGGTCCGCCCCGTCCAGCAACCGTGCAGTCGTGGGCCCGGGATAGGGCAGAAGGGTGATGACGGACTGCCAGGGCGCCGAGCCGGCCCGGCCGCGCGGGGGCCGCGCCCCGCAGTCGCGGACGACGAGCACCGGGCTGTGGACGGACGGTCCCTGCGGGGGCACCCGGCCGACGTCGTGCAGCGTGATGGACTGCTGGCCGGTGTTGGCCGACTGCGCGAGCGCCGTCCACAGCTGCCGCCGTCCGGTCTCGACCGCGACCCGGGCGCCCGTGCCGACCGCGCGCAGCGCGATGACCTGCGCCGTCCAGGCGCTGCCGATGAGGACGGCGTCGAACGCCGTGGGACGGGCCAGCCCGAGCACGGCCGGCGCGCCCTGCCCGTCGGAGCCGATGACGACCCCGTCGTCGCCGACGGGCAGCGACAGCGCCTCGAAGTCCTCGGGCGACAGCTCGTGCCGGCCCCGGCGCGGGCCGATCAGCCCGAAGCCGAAGCGCGGGCGCCGCGCTCCGGCCGGCGGCGGTGCCGGCGTGCCCCCTGCCGGAGGTGCGGAAGCGGGCGCGGGTGCGAAGGCGGACGTACTCATCAGCGGGTCCCTCCGAGGGGCAGTGTGGCGAGGACGCCGGGCACCTGCTCGTGGTCCAGCCGCACCAGCCCGGCCTTCACCGCCCGCGCGGCCCGCTCCAACTCGCGGCGCACCGCGGCCAGTTCGTCCGCACTGCGCCCGCATATGCGCACATGTCCGGCCAGTGTCGAGGCCGGGCGGCCGGTCGCCGTCCCGCTGCGGCCGAGCGTCAGGCTCAACGTCGTCGACAGCGCCGGCAAGGACGTCAGCAGCGCGGCCAGCTGCGGAAGCGCGGCGCCGCCCGCGCCGAGCCGGGGCCAGCGGCTCACCCAGTACGTGGTGTGCCAGCGGTCGTCGCACCGCCAGGCGCGCGGGCCCTCCACGGTCCGCCGCGCCGGCGCTGCCGCACGGCTCGCCTGGGCCGTGGCGGCGGGGTTGACGTCGGCGGCCACCGACAGGGCGGCCGTCAGCCCGTCCTCGGACAGCAGCGTCGCCGCGAACCCGGCGCCCTGCAGCCGGCTCGCCAGCTGCTCCGCGGCCCGCAGCACGCAGCGCCGCGCGCCCTCGGCGCCACCGCCGCGCGCTTCCACGGCCGCCGGGCACAGCTCGGGGTCGAACTTGAGCGCCACCCACGTCTGGCGGACGGCGGGCGAGCCGGTGAGCGCCTGCAGCGGGGCGTAGTTCCGCGCGGCCAGCGCCTGGCCGGGCAGGTGCGGAGCGGGCGCCGGCAGGGTGCTCTGCACCACCTGGACCGACTCCAGCCGGATGCCGTCGACGTCCATGGCGTCCCGCAACAGCCCGAGCGGCAGCGCCTTCTCCACGCGGTCCGCGCGCAACGGCCTGTCCACGGCGTCCACGCGCAGCACGGCCGTCAGGAACGTGCCGTCACCGACCAGGCCCACCGGGCGCCGCTCGCGGTCGGCGAAGGACTCGCAGCGCAGCGCCGGTTCGCACTCCACGAGCGGCGCGAGGCGCGGGTCGGTGCCCGCGGCCACCGGCCCGGACGCGGCAGCCCTGCGCAGCCGCCGCCGCAGCCCCGCGGCAGCGGTCAGCCACTCGGTGACAGGACGGGAGCCACGGCGCACCACGGCCGGCAGGAGGAGCAGCACGCCCAGCACCACGGCCGGCACGAGCAGCAGCCCGCCCGCGACCCAGCCGGCGAGCACCACGGCCGCCGCCACCTCGGCCAGCACCACCTGGTGCAGCCGCACCGGCCCCAGCGTGCCCCGGCCCGGCGCTCGGCGGGGGACGACCGCGCCCGCCCCGGCCCGCGGGCCGTTCGCAGCCCGTACGCGCGTCGCGGCAGACATGACCGTCAAGCCCCCTCATTCAACCCGGAATGCATGCACGGAAATCGGTCGCCGCCCCGGCCGGTACCGTCCCCCGGCGACAGGTGCCGATCACCTACGGGCATAGTAGAGGCTCGGTCCGACACCGGGCCCGATAGGGCGGCGCCGGGCGGCCGAGACGAAGCCGCAGCGAAATACCGGGGGAGAAACGGCTCGACATGGCATCACGGCGGGATGAACTCAACGCCTACACGTTCGCGAAGAAACGGACAGTTGCCGCCTTTCTGCAGCCCTCGCCCAGCGGCTCGGAGGAGGGCGCGCCGCGGCCGCTGCGCACGGTCCTGCCCGGCCTCGTCGCCGGCGCGCTGCTCGTGGCGGGCTTCGGCGCGTGGGGCGTGTTCAAGCCCGTGGCCCCCAAGGGCTGGGACGACGTCGCCGGTCACGTCATCGTCGGCAGCGACTCCACCACCCGCTACGTGGTGCTGAAGACGGACGGCAGGAAGCAGCTGCACCCCGTTCTCAACCTCGCCTCCGCCCGGCTTCTCCTCGCCCCCGGCAAAGGCCAAGTGATCAAGGTCCGGGAATCCGAGCTCGACAACGGGCATATTCCGCGCGGCCCCACGCTCGGCATTCCCTATGCACCGGACAGAATGCCCTCCGCCGCACAAGCGGGCAAAGAGAAGCAATGGGCGGTCTGTCAACAACCGGGCGGCAACGGTAAAACCACGCAAAAGGCGGTTTTTCTTTTCTCCGCGGACGACCCGAAGGCCCGGCAACTCACCGGCCCGCACCGCCTGCGCGGCGGCCAGGCCCTCTACGTCCAGGGCCCCGACGACGCCCGCTACCTCGTCGACCCCAAGGGCACCCGCTACCTCCTCGGCGGCCCCGACTGGAGGAGCAAGGACGCCGCCGACCACAACCTGCTGCTGCGCGCCCTCTTCCACGACGGCGCCCAGCCGCAGCGCGTGACCAAGGAGTGGCTGGCCACCCTCGACGAGGGCGCGCCCATCACCTTCCCCGAACTCCCGGGCACCGTCGGCGCCCCCGCCGGCGTCCCCACGCTCCACGGCGGTGCGGGCCGCGTCGGGACGATCCTCCAGGCGCCCACCGGCACCACCACCCAGCACTACGTCGTGCTGCCCGGAAAGGTCGCCCGCGTCTCGGAGTTCGTCGCCAAGCTCCTCCTCAGCAGCCGCACCCTCGCCTCCCTCGGCCAGGCCGGCACGCCCCAGCGGGTGAGCGCCGCCGACTTCACCCCCGACGCCGAGGAGTTCTACGGGGACCGGCACTGGCCCGCGCAGGTGCCCCGCCAGGCCAACTCCGGCGACCCCGCGGCCGGCGCCGACGCCAACGACACCGTGTGCAGCCTCTTCGCGGGCCTCGGCTCCGACGGCAGGCCCGACCTGGGCGTCTGGGCCGGCAAGGACTACCCGGCGACCATCCCCGACGGCGCCACCAGCGCCTACGTCACCCCCGGCTCCGGGCTGCTCTACCGTCAGGTCACCGGCCGCCAGACGCAGAGCGGCGCCGTCTTCCTCGTCACCGACACCGGACTGCGCTACGCGGTGCAGTCCAACAACGACAGCGCCACGGTCACGTCGAAGATCGGTGAGGAGCCCGCGCAGGACGCGCCGTCGACGGCCGGGGCGGACCAGGCCCGCGCCCGGCTCGGCTACCAGGGCGTGCGGCCCGTCGCCGTCCCCGCCAACTGGTCCCAGTTCCTGCCGACCGGGCCCCGCCTGGACACCAACAGCGCCAAGCAGCCGCAGGGTTCGTAGGGGGACGTCCGGATGCGAACGACCGCCATGCTGACCGCCGCCCTGCTCGCCACGCTCACCGGAGCCGCGACCGGCGCCGCCGCCGCTGCCGCGAGCGACGGCGCGGCCGGCAGCGGCACCACCGACGCCCCCTCCACCGCCCACCCGGCGCTGGACGGCAGCGGCGAGTGCACCTATCCCGCCAAGCCCATCAAGGGCACCCCCTGGTCGCTCCAGCGCGTCCTCCTCGACCAGCTCTGGCAGGACACCAAGGGCAAGGACGCCCAGGGCCGCCCCGTCCGCGTCGCCGTCATCGACACCGGCGTCGACGTGACGAACCCGCAGCTCAAGGACGCCGTCGACGTCAAGGCCGGCACCGACCTGCTCTCCGGCGCCCAGGACGCGGGCAAGGGCCCCACCACCGACCCGGTCGGCCACGGCACGAAGGTCGCCGGTATCATCGCCGCCCGCCCCTCCGCCGGCAGCGGCTTCGTCGGCATCGCCCCGGAGTCGGTCGTCATCCCCATCCGGCAGAACAACGAGAAGGGCGACGGCACCTCCCGGACCCTCGCCGTCGGCATCAAGCAGGCCGTCGACGCCGGCGCCCGCGTCATCAACATCTCCCAGGACACCACGACCCCGCTGCGCCCCGACTCCGACCTCGAACGGGCCGTCGAGGACGCCCTCGCCCGGGACGTCGTCGTCGTCGCCTCCGCGGGCAACGACGGCGCCGACGGCAAGTCGAAGGCGACCTACCCGGCCGCCTACCGCGGCGTCCTCGCCGTCGGCGCGTCCGACCGCAACAACGAGCGCGCCCCCTTCTCCCAGTCCGGCGACTTCGTCGGCGTCGCCGCGCCGGGCGTCGACATGGTCTCCACCGTCCCCGGCGGCGGCCAGTGCGTCGACAACGGCACCAGCTTCGCCGCCCCCTACGTCGCCGGGGTCGCCGCCCTCATCCGGGCCAAGCACCCCGACTGGAAGCAGTACCAGGTCGTCGCCCAGATCGAGCAGACCGCCGAACGCCCCGCCAGCGGCCGCGACCGGCACATCGGCTGGGGCGTCATCGACCCGGCCCGCGCGCTCACCGAGGACGACCGCCCCCTCGACCGCGTCACCACCCCCCAGGGCCCGGCACACGCCGTCGCCGCCCCCCGCCCCGCGGACGTCCCCCTGGGGGAGACGCCGCAGGAGCGACAGGTGCGCCTGGCCACCTACACCCTGGGCGGCACGGCCGTCCTGGTCGCCGTGATCGCGGGTTCGGCCGTGGTCGTACGCGACCGTCACCGACGCCGCCTGCCCTGAGGGCGGACGGCACCGCACGAAGGAACCCATGACACAGCCCATACCCCCCCACGGCCAGCAGCGCCCGCCCCAGGTCTGGGACACGCGCTTCGACCAGCGGAAAACGGCCCCGCCCGGCTTCGGCCCGGCGCCCCAGGCGTTCGGCCCGCCCCCGGACACACCGGGAGGCGGCGAACCGGCCGCGCCCGGCCCCCGCCGGCGCCGCAAGGCCCTGGCCATCGGGCTCGGGCTGCTCCTGGTGGCCGGCGCCGGGACCGGCGGCTGGCTGCTGTGGGGGCGCGGGAACGATTCTGCGCCGAAGCCGAAGAAGAACACCGTCCAGACCGTCGACGCCAAGCTCGACTGGATGGCGCCGGTGCCGGACGCGGACAAGGAGAAGGCCGACCGCATCGCCAGGCCGTGGTTCGCCAAGGACGCCGTCGTGATGCCCACGAGGACCGCGGTGACGGCCTACGACACCGCGACCGGCAAACCCCGCTGGACCCTCCCGGTCCCCGGGATCGCCTGCACCAGCTCCCCGCGGTCGGACCAGGGCGTCGCGGTCGTCGTCTACGGCAAGGCCGAGTTCGAGTGCAACATGGCCATGGCCGTGGAACTGGAGAGCGGCCGTGCCCTGTGGAACAAGGAGCTGACGGACTCCAAGGGACGCAAGGACAGCCACGCGCTGGCCAACATCTCCTTCTCCGAGGGCGCCGTGACCCTCACCGAGGTGCTGGAGCCACGCATCTTCGAGACCCGCACCGGGGACCGCCGCAAGCCCTTCGACTTCGGCTGCGCGGAGCAGGGCACGGTCGTCGGCCGCGCCGAGCAGCTGACGATCGCCCAGTGCCAGATCTTCGACCGCTACTTCGTCATGAGCGTGGACCCGAAGACCGGCGTGGAGAAGTGGACCTGGAAGGTCCTGGACGGGCTCAAGGTGCAGAACATCCTGTCCGTCAACCCGCCGGTCCTCACGGTGGCCCGGGAGCACGACACCACGCCGTCGGACATGGTGGTCCTCGACGACAAGGGCCGCCTCAAGCAGCTCATCTCCGTCTCGTCCGGACCGTACGACTTCGACGACTGCAAGCCGAACGTGTACGACTCGTGCCGCAGGGCCGTGGCCGACGGGAACACCCTGTTCCTGCCGACGCGCCACGACAAGGGCCCCGGCAACGCCGTCGCCGCCATCGACCTGAACACCGGCAAGCCGCGGTGGACCTCCGAGTTCGGCGCCGACCGGACGCACCGGCCCGTCGCCATGCAGGACGGACGCCTGCTGGTCTACCAGGAGGCCACGCGGGAGGAGAGCGGAAGGCTGCTCTCGGTCGACCCGGCGAACGGGAACCCGCAGGTCCTGATGAAGCTGCCGCAGGAGTCCGCGGAACGCGAATCCAAGCTGGCCCGCTACGGAGACGTCTACTTCCGTGACGGCCGCCTCTACCTGGTCACCAACTACGGCATGACCGATCCCTCGCTGATGATGGTCTTCCACTGACCCGGCCCCACCCGCACAGCCCGCACCGAGAACCAGGAGTCCCGTCAGTGTCACAACCGCCTCAGTACGGCTATCCGCCCCAGCCGCCGTCGGGGCCCCCGGGCCCGTTGCCGCCCGCCGCACAGCCGCCCGTGCGCCCCGTCCCCCTGTCGCCCTTCTCCGCCAGCGCGAGTGCGGGCGGTGGCGGCGGTACGGGACGTCCCGCGTGGCGCAGGCCGGCGCTCATCGGCCTGGTGCTCGCCCTGCTGCTCGCAGCCGGCGGCTGGGCGCTGTGGTCGTTCACGGGTGACGATCCGTCCGGGCCGAAGAAGCCGGGCGGCACCGCCAAGGCGGCCGCCGCCGGGTCCGTCGTCTGGATGGCCGACTCCCGGACCAAGCCGGACGAGAAGGGCCTGAAGGAGGCGATGGGCACCTGGTTCACCGACTCCCTCGTCGTCAAGGCGGAACCGGACATGGTGACGGCCTACGACATCGCCACCGGCAAGAAGAAGTGGTCCTTCCTCCTCACCAAGGAGCTCTGCGCGGCCTCACGCGAGTCGGCGGGGAACATCGCCGTCGTCTCCGTCCGGTTCGGCGACGTCTGCACGCACCTGATGGCCTTCGACCTGCGCGACGGGCACCGCACCTGGGAGGAACTGCTCGTCGACGAGAAGGACGCCGGCGACTCCCTCAACCCCGCCAAGTGGGCCAAGGCACCCCCGGAGATCGCCCTGTACGACGGCCACGTCTACATGACCTGGGCCCAGGGCGAGCAGACCCGGCGCCTCTCGGACGGCAAGGTCGTCGCCGAGGCCAAGCGCGACACGTGCGAAAGGGTCGGCAGCGCGGGCGGCGCCCGGCTGATAGCCATCACCTACTGCGACGGCACCCGCAGCGTGAAGGTGCGCTCGCTGGACCCGGCCAAACTGGACAAGCCCAAGTGGGAGCAGCAGCTCTCGCGCAACGACGGCTTCTTCTCCATCATCTCCACCGACCCGCTGGTCATCTCGCAGCACCCCTCCAAGAGCGGGCCCAACGGCTACGACTTCGTCGTGCTGGACCCGGACAGCGGCAAGGAGAAGACCCGCATCACCTACCAGAGCCGCTGGCTGCTGGGCGTCTGCCAGCTCCGCGTGTCCGGCTGCACCGGAGCCATGACGGACAAGGACAGCCTCTACGTGTCGGGCAAGGGCGCGACCTTCGCCTACGACCTGGCCACCGGCAAGGAGCGCTGGGCCTTCAAGGCCGACGAGAACCGCTACACCATGCCGCTGTCCGTGAAGAACGGCCAGATCGCCCTCTACACCGTCGCCACCCCGGACCGTCGTGGCCGGATGACCTACGCCGACAAGTCGACGGGCAAGAGCATCCGGACGGTGGAGCACTCGGACGTCGACCGTGACCGCAAGAACGAGGCGATGATGAACAGGATCGAGGGCTTCCCCCGCCTGGTGAACGACCGTCTCCTGCTCATCAACGACGGCGGCTTCGAGGACGACCAGGCAGGAATGATCTTCGCGATCAGCGCCCCGGCGAAGGGGGACTGAGCCGCACGGGGGCGTGCACCGCACGCCCCCGTGCCGGACCGTTCCCCGTCAGGACTCCCCGGCTCCGGCCTCGACCTCGATGTCGAACTCTCCGTCCCGCACGCCCAGGACGAACGCGTCCCACTCGCTCTTGGTGTACCGCAGCACCGTGCCGGGATCGGCGGACGAGCGCATCCCCACGGCCCCGCCCTCCAGATAGGCGATCTCCACGCGTTCCGCCGAGGTGTCACCCGGGGCGCTCAGCCACTCCGCGCCCGAGATGTCCATGGCGTAGAGCGCTTCCTTCTCTTCTTCAGTGGCCACCCGGATGCTCCTGTTCCGATCGTCCGACAGTACGGCTGCCAAGTCCTGGGCCGACGCTAGCAATCGGGGTGAGCGCCGTGGCAGGACTTCGGCCACTGTTCCCTCCATCTGGCGGGGACGGTGGCGGCGAGTGACTACAGTGACACCAGCGCCCTCCGGGTGAGCGGCGCCCGACTTCGCATCAATTCATGGGGGAAGGCAGAGCATGGCGGACGTCCAGAAAGTCGACGACGCGCATTTCCGTGCGTTCAAGAATTCCATCGAGGAATCCAGCGCGGCGTTCTCGGCGAACCTGCGCACCTTGGTGAACGCCATCGACAACGTCGCGGGCCGGTGGGAGGGCGAGGCCGCCCTCGCCTTCAAGCAGGCGCAGCGGGAGCTGAACGCGGACCACGACGCCGTGCGGCGGCTCATCGACGAGTTCAGCCTCGCGGTGACCGAGACGCACAAGAACAGCAAGGCCAACGACGCGGACATCGCCGCCAGCATGAAGCGGGCCCACGCGGCGGCCGGTTCGACCAGCGCCATCAGCGGGCTCTGAGCCGACGGGCAGAGCGCCCGTACCGCCGGGCGGGCCGCCCGGCGACCATTGACGTCAGCACCACGGGGAGTGGGGAACATGGCAGGACACGGCGAACTCGTCGTCCACTACAGCTCGCTGCAGGCGACCGCGAGCGACATCAAGGGTGCGGCGGCGGTGATCCAGCGCGAGATCGACGCGATGAAGGCGGCCGTCGGCAAGGTCGCCGAAGGCTGGCAGGGCGAGGCGAACACCGCGATGGTGCAGGCGCAGACGCAGCTCCAGCAGCGCGCCGACCACATCAAGCAGACCCTGGAGGACGTCTCCCGGCGCATCGTCTCGGGCGGCGACCACTACCAGGCCACCGACCGCAAGTCGGCGGGGCTGTTCGGCCACTGAGGACGGCGAAGGGGGTGGGCGACCGGGTCCGGTCGCCCACCCCCTTCCGCATGCCCGGCGCCGTGTGCCGGTGCCGGTGCGTCCTACTGCTCCGGCACCCATCCCACCTGGATCAGCGGGGTGCCCCGCTTGCGCGAGACGAAGTGGCCGCGGCCCGGCGGCATCGGGCGGGGCCGGACGCCGCCCAGGACGTCGCCCTCGCCCGGGTCGCCCGACAGGACGACGCCCTGCGCGCCGAGCTCCTTCACGCGCTGCATGAAGGGCTCGAACATCGAGCGCGAGGCACCCGCCGAGCTCCGCGCGATGACGAAGCGGATGCCGACGTCGCGTGAGAAGGGCAGATTGTCCGTGAGCACCGCCAGCGGATTGCCGCCGCTCGCGGCGACCAGCTCGTAGTCGTCGACGATGACGAAGAGCTGCGGGCCCGACCACCAGCTGCGGTCGCGCAGCTGCTGCGGCGTGATGCCCGGCTGCGGGGCGCGCCGCTCCATCAGGCCGTTGAGGGCCTCGGCGTGCACCGTCAGGGACGAGGCGAGGGGGGCGTACTCCAGCAGGTGCGTGTCGGGGACGACGTCCAGCAGGGTGCGCCGGTAGTCACCGACCACGATCTTGGCCTCGTCCGGCCCGTAGCGCTCGGTGATCCGCCGGGCGATCAGGCGCAGCAGCGCCGTCTTGCCGGACTCGCTCTCGCCGAACACCAGGAAGAACGGGTCCGTCTCGAAGTCGACGAAGACCGGCTGGAGGGTCGTCTCGTCGATGCCGATGGCCACGCCCAGCTCCGGGTGCTCGCCGCCCTTCGGCAGTTCGTCGGCGCGCAGCCGGTGCGGCAGCAGCCGCACCCGCGGCGCGGCCGGTCCGCTCCAGGCGGCCCCCACCGCGGCGACCAGGGCCGCGGTCGCGTCCGTCATCGCCTCCGGGTCGTGGCCGCCGTCGATCCGCGGCTGGCCGCCCATGAAGTGCAGCTTCTCCGGGAGCTGGCCGCGCCCGGGGACGCCCGCGGGGACGTTCGCGGCGACCTTGCGGTCGAACTCGGAGTCCATCGTGTCGCCCAGCCGCAGTTCGAGGCGGCTCAGGAGCAGGTCCTTCAGGGCCGCCCGCACCTCCATGTTGCGCGCGGCCGTCACCACCACGTGGACGCCGTAGCCCAGGCCCCGGGCCGCGATGTCGGTGACGACGCCCTCCAGGAGCTCGTACTCCTGCCGGAAGCTGCCCCACCCGTCGACGACCAGGAAGACGTCACCCCAGTCCTGCTCGGCCCACCGGCCCGCGGCCCGCTGCCGCCGGTAGGTGGCGATCGAGTCGATGCCGTTCGCGCGGAAGAACTCCTCGCGGCGGCCCAGGATCCCGGCCACCTCGGCGACCGTACGGCGCACCCGCTCGGGATCGAGGCGGGAGGCGATGCCGCCGACGTGCGGCAGCCCGGCCACCGCGCTCAGACCGCCGCCACCGAAGTCGAGCCCGTAGAACTGCACCTCCGCAGGCGTGTGGGTGAGCGCGAACGACGCGATCAGCGTCCGCAGCAGCGTGGACTTGCCCGACTGCGGGCCGCCGACCACGAGCATGTGGCCCGCGGCGCCCGAGAAGTCCCGGTAGAGGACGTCCCGGCGCTGTTCGAAGGGCTTGTCGATCAGGCCCAGCGGCACCACCAGCTGGCCCGCGCGGGGGTACCCGGCGGCCGTCAGGCCGCGGCCGGCCACCTCCGACAGCGGCGGCAGCAGCTGGTCCAGGGACGGCGCCTTGTCCAGCGGCGGCAGCCACACCTGGTGGGCGGCCGGACCCTGGCCCTCCAGCCGGCGCACGACCACGTCCAGGACGGTGTCGGCGAACGTGTCGTCCTCCGCACGGTCCGTCTCCGGCGCCGCCACCGGAGCGGACGGTGCGTGCGCGACGGGCACGGGAGCCGCGGTGAAGAGCACCGGCCGCCGCTCGGCCGGCAGCGGCCCGCCGCCGGCGGCCGCGCCCCCGCCGCTGCGGTGCACGCCGGAGACGTACGCGGCCTTGAACCGCGTCATCTCGTCCGTGCCGAACTTCAGATAGCCCGAACCCGGCACCGTCGGCAGGTGGTAGGCGTCCGGGACCCCCAGCGCCGTGCGCGACTCGGCGGCCGAGAACGTGCGCAGACCGATGCGGTACGACAAGTACGTCTCCAGCCCGCGCAGCCGCCCCTCCTCCAGGCGCTGCGAGGCCAGCAGCAGATGCACGCCCAGCGAACGGCCGATGCGGCCGATCTGGATGAACATGTCGATGAAGTCGGGCTTGGCCGTCAACAGTTCGCTGAATTCGTCGATCACCAGAACGAGTGAAGCCAGCGGCTCCAGGGCGGCGCCCGCGGCCCGCGCCTTCTCGTAGTCGTGCACGTTCGCGTAATTGCCCGCCGAACGCAGCAGCTCCTGCCGGCGCTGCAGCTCACCCGTGATCGAGTCGCGCATGCGGTCGACCAGCGTCAGATCGTCCGCGAGGTTGGTGATGACGGCCGCCACGTGCGGCAGCCCCGACATGCCGGCGAAGGTCGCGCCGCCCTTGAAGTCGGCGAGGACGAAGTTCAGCGTCTCCGAGGAGTGCGTCACGGCGAGCCCCAGCACCAGCGTCCGCAACAGCTCCGACTTGCCCGAGCCCGTCGCCCCCACGCACAGGCCGTGCGGGCCCATGCCGTCCTGCGCGGCCTCCTTGAGGTCCAGCATCACGGGCGAGCCGTCCTCGCCCACGCCGATCGGCACCCGCAGCCGCTCGGCGGTGCTCCGCGGCCGCCACGTACGGGCCACGTCCACCGCGGCCGCGTCGCCGAGCCCCAGCAGCTCGGTGAAGTCCCAGTTGGCCAGCAGCGGCTCGTCCTCCTCGCCACCGCCCGTCCGCAACGGGGCGAGCTGACGGGCCAGCGCCTCGGCGGCCTCCGCGGACAGCGTGTCCGGCACGCCGTCGTACGCCGCCACCTGCGACCGCAGCCGCAGCTTCCCCGGACGCACCGTCACCGCCAGCCCGCCGCGCAGCTCGTCCAGCTCACCCGGCACGACCTCCACGACGGTGACGCCCTGCAGGCCCTCCGGCGCGGCCAAGACCGAGTCCTGCGGCACTGCCGCCCCCTCCAGCACCACCACCACGTGCGGCTGCTCGTGCAGCGGCCGCCCCTCGCGGCTGAACCGCGGCCGGCCGTCCAGACGCGGCGCCAGCAACTCCTCCAGCTCGCCCAGGTCGTCGCCGATCAGCCGCCGCGTGCCGGCCCCGTCCACCGTGCCGGCCAGCTGCACGTGCGGAAGCCACTTCGTCCACTCCCACCGGGCCGCGGCGCCGCGCCCCGCGACGACCGCGAGCACGAGGTCGTCCGGCGAGTGCAGCGTGACCAGCTGCGCCACGAGCGCCCGGGCGCTGCCGTGCACCGTATCCGGGTCACCCGAGAGCGTGACGTGGTAGAAGGCGCGCAGCGACACCGCCATCGGCAGCCCGTCCAGCGAACCGTGCACGGCCAGGAAGCGCTGCATGGCGCCCGCCGTCAGCGGCTCCAGATCGTCTATGGGCGCCGTCTCCGGCGCCACCAGCGGCGTCGCCAGCTGCTGGGCGCCGAGCCCTATGCGGGCCTGCCCGAAGTCCTCGTCACCGGCCCGCCGCTCCCAGATCCGGCTGCCCTCGGCCACCACCGACCACAACTGGTCGGGCGAGGGGTGCAGATAGAACTGCGCGTCGCGCTGCGCCCGCGCCGTGCGCCGCACGGTCCGCCGGGTCTGCGCGAGGTAGCGCAGGTAGTCCCGGCGGGCGTCGGCGACCTGGCCCTGCGAGCCCTGACGGTGCCGGACGACCATCGCGATCGTCATGCCGAGCGTCGACACCATCATCAGCACGCCCATGATCTTCATCATCGGCAGCGCGCCCGGCATGAAGAAGTAGACCATCGACGAGGCCATGCCCACCGTCGGCAACAGCTGCATCAGGATGCCCTCCTGACGGCCGCGCGGCAGTTCGGGGGGCGCTTCCAGCCGCAGTTCCGCGCTCGGCACCTCGGGCGGGAGCACCCGCGGCTGGCGCTTGACGACGACCTGGCTCACGGAACGGCTCAACCCCTCAGAGCGAAGGGCCACTTCCCTTCCGGCACCCCTGCGGTCCCGGCCTCCCCTCGCGAGACGGTGATCCTATCGGCGTACGGACGTTCGCCCCGGGTAGGGTGGCCAGCCGCGCGCCGTGCACTCGGGCCCGGCGGCCGCGGAACCGCGCCGCACACCGCAGAGCACTGCGGAAGCCGGCGGAACCGGCAGAACAACCAGATCAGGGGGCAATCCGGGTGAGTACGTCCGCCACGACCGGCTTTCGCAGGGTGACCGTCGTCGCGCCGGACAGCCGCATCGACGTCGCCCTCCCCGAGGACCTGCCCGTCGCCGACGTCAACCCGGAGATCCTCCGGCTCACCGGCGGCACGCAGGCACCGGGCACCCCCACCGGCTACCACCTCGTGCGCCGCGACGGCACCGTCCTGGACGGCGCCCGCACCCTGGCCGCCCAGCGGGTCCTCGACGGCGAGATCCTCTCCCTGCGCCCCTTCGCCGAGTCCCTGCCGCCCGCCGTCCACGACGACGTCTCCGACGCCGTCGCCTCGGCCGTCAGCGGCGACCGCGCCCTGTGGGACGCCCGGCTGCTGCGCGCCACCGGCCTCTTCGCCGGCGCCCTACTGCTCGTCCTGACCGGCTTCCTGCTCTGGTTCGCCGACCCCGCCCGCCACGACATGCACGGCGTGCCCGGCATCGTCGCCGGCGTCGTCGCCCTCGTCCTGACGGCCTTCGCCGGCGTACGGGCCCGCGTCTACGACGACCGGGCCTCGGCCGTCGCCCTGGGCCTGGCCGCGGTGCCGCACCTGCTGATCGCCGGCTCCGGGGTGCTCGGCCCCGCCGCGGGCGAGGGCGCGGGACGGCTGCAGCTCCTGCTCGGCTGCGCCACCGTCCTGATCGCCTCCGTCGTGCTCACCGCCCTCATGCGGGGCGGCGACGCCCCCTTCGTCGCGACGGTCGTGGCCTCCGCCACCGGCGTCCTGGCCACCTTCGGCGCGGTCCTCACCGGAGCCGACCCGGCCGACGCCGCCGCGGTCTGCGCGGTCGTCGCCACCGGCGCCCTCGCCTTCCTGCCCGGCCTCTCGGCCCGCGTCGCCCGCCTGCCCGTCGGCTACGCCGCCCCGCACGCCGCCCCCGCCGACGACGACCTCGACACGCCCCGCGGCCACGTCACCGCCGAGCCCGTCGACACCGAGCGCATCGCCGCCCAGGCACGCCGCGGCCATGAACTGCTGCTCGGCCTCGTGGGCGGCTGCGCGGCCGTCGTCACCGGTGCGGCCGCCGTCCTCGCCTTCTCCGCCGACCCCTGGGCCCAGGCCCTCGCCCTGGCCACCGGGCTCGCCATGCCGCTGCGCGCCCGCCTCTTCCGCTACACCGCGCAGGTCGCCGCCGTCCTCGGCGCCGGTCTGGCCGCCCTCGCCCTGCTCGTCCTGGGCCTGGCCCTGCACGCGCCCGCCGCATCCGGCGTGCGCACCGTCTGGCTGACCGCGGCCGTCGCCGGCGTCGCCGCCCTGTTCACCTGCGTGGCGCTGATCGTCCCCCGCAAGGGCCTGTCACCCTTCTGGGCGAGGGCGGCGGACGTAACGGAGAGTGCCGTCCTCCTCGCGCTCGTGCCCCTGTGTCTCGCGGTGCTCGACCTCTACACCACCGCCCGGGGCCTGACCAGCAGCTGACCGGCCACCCGGGGCCGAGCCCGGCCCCGGGGCTGGTACTGTGTGCGGTGGCCGTTTGTGTACGCGCCTCCGGACCCCCTCGGGGCCTCTGGGGGCAGCGCCCAGCGGACCCCGCCTCCCGAGTCACGGAAGCTCCCCTGAGACAGAGACCAGGGGCACTCGGCGGCCAAAACGAGATCCAAGAGGAGTACCGCGTGTCGCTCGACGCCGCTACGAAGAAGCAGATCATGGCCGAGTTCGCCACCAAGGAGGGCGACACCGGTTCCCCCGAGGTCCAGGTCGCGCTGCTCACCCGCCGCATCTCGGACCTGACCGAGCACCTCAAGCAGCACAAGCACGACCACCACTCCCGCCGTGGTCTGCTGCTCCTGGTCGGTCAGCGCCGCCGCCTGCTGCAGTACCTGGCCAAGAAGGACATCACGCGCTTCCGCGCCCTGGTCGAGCGCCTCGGCATCCGCCGCGGTGCCGCGGGCGCCAAGTAAGACGCCATGAAGGGAGCGGTTCCCACCGAGGGGGCCGCTCCCTTCGCGTATGCCTGGGCCGCGCCCCCCTTCGCGCCGCCCACGGGAAGCGACGGGAAGCAGAAGCTTTGTAGTCTGGTCCCACAACGGCATACCGAAAGAAACACCTGACGAGGAGGGACGCCGGCGCTCCGCCGGTCCTCGGTAGTGGCCCCCGGAACAGGGAATTCCGGGTGCTTCGATCGAAGACCGGCTCCCGCAGGCGCACGCGGCGCCCTCCACCCACCGTCCCCGCCACACGGGCGCGGGACGCACAAGAGGAGATAACCCTGGTGGAGAACGAGACCCACTACGCCGAGGCCGTCATCGACAACGGCGCCTTCGGCACCCGCACCATCCGCTTCGAGACGGGCCGCCTGGCCAAGCAGGCCGCCGGTTCCGCCGTGGCGTACCTGGACGACGACACCATGGTGCTGTCGGCCACCACCGCGTCCAAGAAGCCCAAGGACCAGCTCGACTTCTTCCCCCTGACGGTGGACGTCGAGGAGCGGATGTACGCAGCCGGCAAGATCCCCGGCTCCTTCTTCCGCCGTGAGGGCCGGCCCTCCGAGGACGCGGTCCTCACCTGCCGCCTGATCGACCGCCCGCTGCGCCCCTCCTTCAAGAAGGGCCTGCGCAACGAGATCCAGATCGTCGAGACGGTCATGGCGCTCAACCCCGACCACCTCTACGACGTGGTCGCCATCAACGCCGCCTCCTGCTCCACGCAGCTGGCGGGCCTGCCCTTCTCCGGTCCGATCGGCGCCACCCGCGTCGCTCTGATCAAGGGCCAGTGGGTGGCGTTCCCGACCCACACCGAGCTCGAGGACGCCATCTTCGACATGGTCGTGGCCGGCCGCGTCCTGGAGGACGGCGACGTCGCGATCATGATGGTCGAGGCCGAGGCCACCGAGAAGACCATCCAGCTGGTCAAGGACGGCGCCGACGCCCCCACCGAGGAGGTCGTCGCCGCCGGTCTCGAGGCCGCCAAGCCCTTCATCAAGGTGCTGTGCCGCGCCCAGTCCGAGCTCGCCGCCAAGGCCGCCAAGCCCGAGGGCGAGTTCCCGGTCTTCCTGGACTACCAGGACGACGTCCTGGAGGCCCTGACCGCCGCCGTCCGCACCGAGCTCGCCCAGGCGCTGACCATCGCCGGCAAGCAGGAGCGCGAGACCGAGATCGACCGCGTCAAGGAGATCGCCGCCGAGAAGCTGCTCCCGCAGTTCGAGGGCCGCGAGAAGGAGATCTCCGCCGCGTACCGGTCGCTGACCAAGTCCCTGGTCCGTGAGCGCGTCATCAAGGAGCGCAAGCGCATCGACGGCCGTGGCGTCACGGACATCCGTACGCTCGCCGCCGAGGTCGAGGCCATCCCGCGCGTGCACGGCTCGGCGCTGTTCGAGCGCGGCGAGACCCAGATCCTGGGTGTCACCACGCTGAACATGCTCCGTATGGAGCAGCAGCTCGACACGCTGTCGCCGGTGACGCGCAAGCGTTACATGCACAACTACAACTTCCCGCCCTACTCCGTCGGCGAGACCGGCCGCGTCGGTTCGCCGAAGCGCCGCGAGATCGGCCACGGCGCCCTGGCCGAGCGCGCCATCGTGCCGGTGCTGCCGTCGCGCGAGGAGTTCCCCTACGCGATCCGCCAGGTGTCCGAGGCCCTCGGCTCCAACGGCTCGACGTCCATGGGCTCGGTCTGCGCCTCGACCATGTCGCTGCTGAACGCCGGTGTGCCGCTGAAGGCCCCCGTCGCCGGCATCGCCATGGGCCTGATCTCCCAGGAGATCGACGGCAAGACCCACTACGTCGCCCTCACCGACATCCTCGGTGCGGAGGACGCCTTCGGCGACATGGACTTCAAGGTCGCCGGCACCAAGGAGTTCGTGACCGCCCTCCAGCTCGACACCAAGCTGGACGGCATCCCGGCCTCCGTCCTGGCCGCCGCCCTCAAGCAGGCCCGCGACGCCCGCCTCCACATCCTCGACGTGATGATGGAAGCGATCGACACGCCGGACGAGATGTCCCCGAACGCCCCGCGGATCATCACCGTCAAGATCCCCGTGGACAAGATCGGTGAGGTCATCGGCCCCAAGGGCAAGATGATCAACCAGATCCAGGAGGACACCGGCGCCGAGATCACGATCGAGGACGACGGCACCATCTACATCGGTGCCGCCGACGGTCCGGCCGCCGAGGCCGCCCGCGCCACGATCAACGGCATCGCCAACCCGACCATGCCGGAGGTCGGCGAGCGCTACCTGGGCACGGTCGTCAAGACCACCACCTTCGGTGCGTTCGTCTCCCTGCTCCCGGGCAAGGACGGTCTGCTGCACATCTCGCAGATCCGCAAGCTGGCCGGCGGCAAGCGCGTGGAGAACGTCGAGGACGTGCTCGGCGTGGGCGCCAAGGTCCAGGTCGAGATCGCCGAGATCGACCAGCGCGGCAAGCTCTCCCTGATCCCCGTGATCGAGGGCGAGGACGGCGACGAGGCTGCTAAGGACGAGTCCGCCAAGTGACGTCCCGTAGTGCACGGGAGACGGCCCGCACCTCTTCGGAGGGGCGGGCCGTCGCCCGTACCCAAACGCTTCTCAAGGGCGAGAACGGCATCGGTACGGTCCGCCGGACCACCCTCCCGGGCGGCCTGCGCATCGTCACCGAGACCCTGCCGTCGGTGCGCTCCGCGACCTTCGGCATCTGGGCCAACGTCGGTTCCCGCGACGAGACCCCGACGCTCAACGGCGCCACGCACTACCTGGAGCACCTGCTCTTCAAGGGCACGGCCAGGCGCAGCGCGCTCGACATCTCCGCCGCGCTCGACGCGGTCGGCGGCGAGATGAACGCGTTCACGGCCAAGGAGTACACCTGCTACTACGCACGGGTGCTCGACACGGACCTGCCGCTGGCCATCGACGTCGTCTGCGACATGCTGACCGGCTCGCTGATCGACGCGGCGGACGTCGACGCCGAGCGCGGGGTGATCCTCGAAGAGATCGCCATGACGGAGGACGACCCCGGCGACTGCGTGCACGACCTGTTCGCGCACACCATGCTGGGTGACACCCCCCTCGGGCGCCCGGTGCTCGGCACCGTGGACACGATCAACGCGCTCACCCGCGACCAGATCGCCCGCTTCTACAAGAAGCACTACGACCCCACGCACCTGGTCGTGGCCGCCGCGGGCAACGTCGACCACGCCAAGGTCGTCCGCCAGGTCCGCGCCGCCTTCGAGAAGGCGGGCGCCCTGGGCCGTCCGGACGCGGTGCCCGTCGCCCCGCGCTCCGGCACCAAGACGATCCGCACCGCGGGCCGCGTGGAGGTGCTGGGCCGCAAGACCGAGCAGGCGCACGTCGTCCTCGGCATGCCGGGCCTCGCCCGCACCGACGAGCGCCGCTGGGCGCTCGGCGTGCTCAACACCGCCCTCGGCGGCGGCATGAGCTCCCGCCTCTTCCAGGAGGTCCGGGAGAAGCGCGGCCTCGCGTACTCCGTCTACTCCTACACCTCGGGCTTCGCCGACTGTGGCCTCTTCGGCGTCTACGCCGGCTGCCGCCCGAACCAGGTCCACGACGTGCTGCGGATCTGCCGCGACGAACTGGACCGCGTCGCGACCGAGGGCCTGTCGGACGAGGAGATCGGCCGCGCCATCGGCCAGCTCTCCGGCTCCACCGTCCTCGGCCTGGAGGACACGGGCGCGCTGATGAACCGCATCGGCAAGAGCGAGCTGTGCTGGGGCGACCAGATGTCGGTGAGCGACATGCTGGCCCGCATCGCGACCGTCACCCCGGACGAGATCCGCGAGGTGGCCCGCGATGTACTGGGGCAGCGTCCTTCGCTGTCCGTCATCGGCCCGCTGAAGGACAAGCAGGCCGCGCGCCTGCACGAGGCCGTTTCTTAATCGCTGAGTCGATGGTTGAACAGGAAGCAGGGACGATGAGCAAGCTGCGCGTCGCCGTCATCGGTGCCAAGGGCCGGATCGGCTCCGAGGCCGTACGGGCCGTGGAGGCCGCCGAGGACATGGAGCTGGTGGCCGCGCTGGGCCGGGGTGACGGCCTGGAGGCCCTGACCGAGGCCGGTGCCCAGGTCGCGGTCGAGCTGACCCACCCCGACTCGGTCATGGACAACCTGGACTTCTGCGTCCGCAACGGCATCCACGCCGTCGTCGGCACCACCGGCTGGACCGAGGACCGCCTGCAGCAGCTGACGTCCTGGCTGGCGGCCTCGCCGTCCACGGGCGTGCTCATCGCCCCGAACTTCTCCATCGGCGCGGTCCTCACCATGGCCTTCGCCCAGCAGGCGGCCCGTTTCTTCGAGTCCGTCGAGGTCGTCGAGCTGCACCACCCGAACAAGGCGGACGCCCCCTCCGGCACCGCCACCCGCACCGCGCAGCTCATCGCGGCGGCGCGGCGCGAGGCGGGCTGCGCCCCGCAGCCGGACGCCACGTCCACGGCCCTGGAGGGCGCGCGCGGCGCGGACGTCGACGGGGTGCCCGTCCACTCCGTCCGGCTGCGCGGTCTCCTCGCCCACCAGGAGGTGCTGCTCGGCGACACCGGCGAGACGCTCACCATCCGGCACGACTCGCTGCACCACAGCTGCTTCATGCCGGGCATCCTGCTCGGCGCGCGGCGCGTGGTGAGCACGCCGGGGCTGACGTTCGGCCTGGAACACTTCCTGGACCTGGGCTGATCGGCGTGCGTGCGAAAGTCGTCTACTTCGCCCTGGCCGCCGTCCTGGTCGTCTACTTCGTCCTGGTCGGCAGCCGCGGCGTGATGCTCATCGAGCAGGGCACGGTCATCACCGTCCCGTTCGGGCTGGCGGTGCTGGTGCTGCCGTTCATCGGGGCCTGGTTCCTGTACCGGACCACCAAGTTCGCGCGGGACGCCGACCGGCTGGCGCGCGAGCTGGAGGCCGAGGGCGGGCTGCCGGTCGACGAGCTGGTGCGGACCCCCGGGGGCCGCATCGACCGCGACTCCGCGGACGCCGTCTTCGCCAAGCGGCGGGAGGAGACCGAGGAGGCGCCGGACGACTGGCGCTCGTGGTTCCGCCTGGCCGTCGCCTACCACGACGCCCGTGACACCCCGCGGGCCCGCAAGGCGATGCAGCACGCGATCGCACTGCACGACGGAAAGGTCAGCCCCTCCGGCGCATGACGCGCGAGGGCCGGGATCCGGGCTTCACACAAGCGCGCGCCGGGGACCCGGTCCCCGGCGCGCGTCGCTCCCTGCGCTCAGCCCTTGAAGTCCGCCACCTCGTCCTCGACGGCGAGGCCCGCCTCGGCGAAGGCCCGCGGGCGCCCGAGGAAGTCGGCCCCCTGGTCGCTCACCAGTGCCGGCAGCGCCTTGCCCTGCGTGCGCTCCACGACCAGCACCTGGCCCTGGACCGTGCGGGGCAGACCGAGCAGCCGGACGGGCTGCTGCACGGTGCGCACGCCGGCCACATCGGCCCACGGCAGCGTGGTGCCCGACAGCAGGCTCAGCTGGCGCAGTCCCTTGGGGCCCACCCAGATGCCGGTCCGCACGAGCCGGACGGCGATCGTGATCAGGAGCGCGGCGACGGCGGCGCAGACGCCCGCCCCGGACAGCGAACCGGCGAGGGCGATGATCACGCCGGAGAAGAGGACGCAGGCGGCCAGCAGAAGCACCACCGCCGTGCCACCCACCCGCAGCGGACCGGGGTGGTACGGGCGCCGCCAGCGCTGGCGGCTCTCGTACATGTCCTCCGGCGCCTCGCGGGGCGGTGACACGGCGGTTCCGGTCGCGACGTCGGTTGCGGCGCCGTCGCGGTCGGCTGTCAGGAAGGGCAGGGGCACGACGGGTTCCTCACTCGTACGCACGCTCGAAGTGCTGTGCCGGGTGAGGGTACCCGCTGGTCAGCGGCTGCTGATCAGCGGCCCGCGTTGGCTTCGGACTGCTGGGTGTGCGGCTTGTGCTGCGGACCGGTTTCCAGGGACGGGATGCCGAACAGCAGCGCACCGATGAGCCCCGCCGCGACCGTCAGCCCCACCAGGGTCCGCCCGGCTATCTCCGAACGGCTGGCACGATCTCGGGGCGGCGGCGTGACGTTGCTGCGGTAGCGCTCGGCCTCGGCGACGAAGGCGAACGGCACGGGCTCTCGCCGGCGGAACATGAAGGGCTCTCCTAGGAACCTCGAAGACTCTGCTGTCATACAGAAAGACGCTCGAACTCGTTCATAGGTGCCCGTTTTTCGTAACTTCTGTGAAAAATCTCAACTGGTGTCCCTGGCCTCGCTGTGGCAGGGGGCCGGGCCCGCCGGCGGCCGGGTGTCAGTGGCGGCCCTTAGGCTTGGCAGCGGCACAGCACATGCACGAGGGAAGGACCCCGCCGGTGACCGACACCCCCACCGAGGACGCCAAGCCGACGTTTCGCAGCGATGTGACCGTCGAGCTGGTCAAGCACAGCGCCGCCGACACCGACGTGCTGTGGGCGGCCCGCGTCTCCACGGCCGGCGAGCAGTCCCTCGAAGAGATCAGCAAGGACCCCGAGCGGTCCAAGGGCCTGATCAACTACCTGATGCGCGACCGCCACGGCAGCCCCTTCGAGCACAACTCGATGACCTTCTTCATCAGCGCGCCGATCTTCGTCTTCCGCGAGTTCATGCGCCACCGCGTGGGCTGGTCCTACAACGAGGAGTCCGGCCGCTACCGCGAGCTGGAGCCCGTCTTCTACGTTCCGGGTCGGTCCCGCAAGCTGGTCCAGGAGGGCCGCCCGGGCAAGTACGTCTTCGTCGAGGGCACCGAGGCCCAGCACGAGCTGACCGGCCGGGTCATGGAGGACAGCTACCGCCGGGCGTACGAGGCGTACCAGGAGATGCTGGCCGAGGGCGTGGCCCGCGAGGTCGCCCGCTCGGTCCTGCCGGTGGGCCTGTTCTCCTCGATGTACGCCACGTGCAACGCCCGCTCGCTGATGCACTTCCTCGGCCTGCGCACGCAGCACGAGCTGGCGGCGGTCCCCTCCTTCCCGCAGCGCGAGATCGAGATGGTGGGCGAGAAGATGGAGGCGGAGTGGGCCAAGCTCATGCCGCTCACCTACGCCGCGTTCAACAAGAACGGCCGCGTCGCGCCGTAACGCACGGTGGTGCCGACGTCGCCCGGACCATCCGAGCCAGGTGTCCGTATTGCGGCGTTTCATCACCTTCATCTAGGCTGAAAAAACGGACCCGGCACTGCTTGAACCCCCGAGCAGGCAGTGCCGGGATCCACTTCGCACTCCCCGAGGGGGCACCTCACGGTGAGCAACGAGTAGCGTGGCCCCCATGGCTCCGACCTCCACACCGCACACGCCCTTCGGACGGGTCCTGACCGCGATGGTCACTCCCTTCACGGCCGAGGGCGCTCTCGATCTCGACGGCGCACAGCGCCTTGCCGCCCACCTCGTGGACGCGGGCAACGACGGCCTCGTCGTCAACGGCACCACCGGTGAGTCGCCCACCACCAGCGATGCGGAGAAAGCCCAGCTCGTACGGGCCGTGGTCGAGGCGGTCGGAGACCGCGCCCACGTCGTTGCCGGAGCCGGCACCAACGACACCCGTCACAGCATCGAGCTCGCCCGCGCCGCCGAGCAGGCGGGCGCCCACGGCCTCCTCGTCGTGACCCCGTACTACAACAAGCCCCCGCAGGAGGGCCTCCGCCGGCACTTCACCGCCGTCGCGGACGCCACGGAGCTCCCCGTGATGCTCTACGACATCCCGGGCCGCAGCGGAGTGCAGATCGAGACCGAGACCATGGTCCGGCTCGCCGAGCACCCCCGCATCGTCGCCAACAAGGACGCCAAGGGCGACCTCGCCGCCGCGAGCTGGGCCATGGCCCGTTCGGGCCTCGCCTGGTACTCCGGCGACGACATGCTGAACCTGCCGCTGCTGTCCGTCGGCGCCACGGGCTTCGTCTCCGTCGTCGGCCACGTCGTCGCCCCGGAGCTGCGCGCCCTGCTGGAGGCCCACCGGTCCGGCGACGCCGTCAAGGCCGCCGAGATCCACCGCCGGCTGCTGCCCGTCTACACCGGCATGTTCCGCACCCAGGGCGTCATGACCACCAAGGCCGCCCTCGCGCTGCAGGGCCTGCCCGCCGGACCGCTGCGGCTCCCGCTCGTCGAGCTCACCGAGGAGCAGGCCGAGCAGCTGAAGCGCGATCTCGCCGCGGGCGGGGTACAGCTGTAGCACCAGACTTCACAACTGAATACCAACTGAATACAGCCGAAATCGCATCTGCACGAATGTCATGCGCGCCATGCGTCCCCACGTCCTGAGCCCTGTCCAGGAAGGGCAAGTGGCGCGTGTGGTGAGGAGAGTCTTTTGAGCCACCCGCACCCTGAACTCGGCCCGCCGCCGAAGCTGCCCGAGGGCGGCCTGCGCATCACCCCGCTCGGCGGCCTGGGCGAGATCGGCCGCAACATGACGGTCTTCGAATACGGCGGCCGTCTGCTGATCGTCGACTGCGGAGTGCTCTTCCCCGAGGAGGAGCAACCCGGAGTCGACCTGATCCTGCCCGACTTCACGTCCATCCGGGACCGTCTGGACGACATCGACGGCATCGTCCTCACCCACGGTCACGAGGACCACATCGGTGGCGTCCCCTACCTGCTCCGCGAGAAGCCGGACATCCCGCTGATCGGCTCCAAGCTGACCCTGGCCCTCATCGAGGCCAAGCTCCAGGAGCACCGCATCCGCCCCTACACCCTTGAGGTCGTCGAGGGGCACCGCGAGCGCATCGGCCCGTTCGAGTGCGAGTTCG
Organism: Streptomyces sichuanensis; assembly: GCF_020328095.1. NCBI lineage: Bacteria > Bacillati > Actinomycetota > Actinomycetes > Kitasatosporales > Streptomycetaceae > Streptomyces > Streptomyces sichuanensis. Next base: position 1,429 of record NZ_JAIXMK010000132.1, on the reverse strand, counting down.
TCGCGGTCAACCACTCCATCCCGGACGCCCTGGCCGTCGCCATCCGCACCCCCGCCGGCATGGCCGTGCACACCGGTGACTTCAAGATGGACCAGCTCCCGCTGGACCGCCGCCTCACCGACCTCCCCGCCTTCGCCAAGCTCGGCGAGGAGGGCATCGACCTGCTGCTCGTGGACTCCACGAACGCCGAGGTCCCCGGCTTCGTCCCGCCGGAGCGCGACATCTCCGGCGTCCTGCGCCAGGTCTTCGCGGGCGCCCAGAAGCGCATCATCGTGGCCAGCTTCGCCAGCCACGTCCACCGCATCCAGCAGATCCTGGACGCCGCACACGAGTACGGCCGGCGCGTCGCCTTCGTCGGCCGCTCGATGGTCCGCAACATGGGCATCGCCCGTGACCTGGGCTACCTGCGCATCCCCGCCGGTCTCGTCGTGGACGTCAAGACCCTCGACGACCTGCCGGACGACGAGGTCGTGCTCGTCTGCACCGGCTCGCAGGGCGAGCCGATGGCGGCGCTGTCGCGCATGGCCAACCGCGACCACCAGATCCGCATCGTCCAGGGCGACACCGTGATCCTGGCGTCGTCGCTCATCCCCGGCAACGAGAACGCGGTCTACCGCGTGATCAACGGCCTGACCCGCTGGGGCGCCAACGTCGTCCACAAGGGCAACGCCCGCGTCCACGTCTCGGGCCACGCCTCGGCCGGCGAGCTGCTGTACTTCTACAACATCTGCAAGCCGAAGAACCTGATGCCGGTGCACGGCGAATGGCGCCACCTGCGGGCCAACGCCGAGCTCGGTGCCCTGACGGGCATCCCCAAGGACCACATCGTCATCGCCGAGGACGGCGTCGTGGTGGACCTCGTGGACGGCAAGGCGCGGATCGTCGGCAAGGTCCAGGCCGGCTATGTGTACGTCGACGGCCTCTCGGTCGGCGATGTCACCGAGGCTTCGCTCAAGGACCGCCGCATCCTCGGCGACGAAGGCATCATCTCCGTCTTCGTGGTCGTCGACAGCACGACCGGCAAGGTCGTCAGCGGCCCGCAGATCCAGGCACGCGGCTCGGGCATCGACGACGCGGCGTTCAACGCCGTCGTCCCGAAGATCGAGGAAGCCATCGCCAAGGCCGCCGCCGACGGCGTCGCCGAACCCCACCAGCTGCAGCAGCTGGTGCGCCGCTCGGTCGGCAAGTGGGTGTCCGACAGCTACCGCCGCCGCCCGATGATCATGCCGATCGTCGTCGAGGTCTGACGAAGCCTCAGCAGGTTGGACGGCCGCCCCTGCGCCGATTTGCATCTGGGTGCGGCCGTCCAGTACGTTTACGTCTCCACCGCAGCGGGAACGCCCCACACTTCGTGTGCAGGGGGAGGTTCCGGCAAGGCGGCGGAAATCCGACTCAGATAAATCTGATAAAGTCGGAACCCCGCTCCAAC
>NZ_JAIXMK010000131.1:0-28989 GCF_020328095.1 Streptomyces sichuanensis | reverse complement strand
GGCGAGGCCGCCGCCCCCGCCCCGACCGGCCGGCGCCGTGCGCGGCGCGCGCTCGCGGAGGAGCCGGGAGCCGCACCGAAGCAGGCCGGTGCCGAGGCCCCGGGCGCGCGGCCCATCAGCGTGCGGATGCTGGGGCAGGGCCCCGGTACGGGCGAGACCCCGGCTCACGGAACCGCTTCCGCCGGCTCCGGCCGCCGCCGCAAACTGGCGAACCCGGCCGAGGGCGAGCGCGAGGCCCAGGCCCAGGCACAGGTGCAGGCACAGGCTCAGGCCCGCCCGGACGCCCCCGCCACTCCCCCCGCCCCCGCGGGCCCGGCCGCGCCCGGCAACGGCGCCGCCCGCCCGCATGCCCTCGGGGCCCCCGAGGGCCGTGCCTTCGCCATAGGGGCACCGGACGAGGGCGCCGAGGGCCCCGAGCCGCTCGACGGGCCGAACGGCGCGGTCGAGGTCGTGGAGGCCGTCCGCCCGCCGATGGACGACGAGTTGCCGCCGGAGCCGCTGGACAACCCGCGTCGGCTGCTCGTGTGGCCGGCCCCCGACGAGTCCACGGAGAAGGCGCTGACGGAGCGCGGCTACCGTCCGGTGATCGTGCACTCCCGCGAAGAGGTGAACGCGCAGATCGCCGCGTACCCGGCGGCTCTGTTCGTCGACCCGCTGACCGGCCCGATCACCCGGACCGCGCTGCAGTCGCTGCGCGAGGCGGCGGTCGCGGCCGAGGTGCCGGTGCTGGTGACGGCGGGTCTGGGACACGCGACGCGGGAAGCGGCGTACGGCGCCGACCCGGCCGTCCTGCTCAAGGCCCTCGCGCCGCGAGACAGCGAGATGCACCCGCCGCGGGTGCTGCTGATCGAGGAGCACGAGCCGATCGCGAACGCGCTGACCGCGACGCTGGAGCGCCGCGGGATGCACGTGGTGTGCGGGGCGACGGACGCGGAGGCGGTGACGCTCGCCGCGCAGACGCGCCCGAACCTGGTCGTCATGGACCTGATGCAGGTGCGGCGCCGCCGCGCCGGCATCGTCGACTGGCTGCGCGGCAACGGTGCGCTGAACCGCACGCCGTTGGTCGTCTACACCTCCGCCGACATCGACCCGTCGCAGCTGCCGCGCCTGGCGTCCGGCGAGACGGTCCTCTTCCTCGCGGAGCGCTCGACGAGCGCCGAGGTGCAGGGCCGCATCGTGGACCTGCTGGCGAAGATCGGTACGAACTGACGCCCCCTGCGGGGGCACGTCGCGAGGCGTAGGGCCCGTCACCGGCAAGGAGAGCGAGCGTGGCTCGCTGCTCCGCGGTTCGGCACCGGGCCCTGAGCGGCGGCCGGGTGAGACCGCACGACGGAGGACCGTCTCGCAGCGGGAGCACGTGAGCGGCCCCGGCAACGCGGCGGGCGCCCGCCCGGGGCTTGTCCTCGCGGCAGCCGGGGCGCCATCGGCCCGCAAGGGCCCGCGGGCGGAGCCCCCTACGCCTCGCGGCCGGTCAGGAGGCGGGCGGCCGTGCGCACGGACGCGCGCAGCCGGGCCGCGTCCTCGTCCGTGTCGCCGATGAGGATGCGCCGCATCTGCGGCTGCACCGTGGCCCACGACGCCAGGGCGATCATCATGAAGAGCAGGTCCGGCGCCGGGATGCGGGCGTCGACGACGCCCTCGGCCTGCGCCGTGGCGAACACCGCGACCTTGCGTTCGTAGTGGCGCCTGCGCTCCTCCTCGTGCGGGATGCCGTTGGCGCCGTACTCCAGGCCCTCCCAGAAGACCAGCCTGATCAGCTCGGGGTGGGCGGCGTGGTAGTCCATGAGGCGGTCGATCCAGCCGTCGGGATCCTCGGCGTCGACGGGGATGGCGGCGGCCAGCTCCATGAGGCGCTGCTCCAGGACCTGGGAGAAGAGCTCGGCCTTGTTGCCGAAGTAGGCGTAGATCAGCTGCTTGTTCGCCCTGGCCTCGCGGGCGATGCGGTCGATGCGGGCGCCGGCGATGCCGTGAGCGGCGAACTCGGCGGTGGCCGCCTCGAAGATGCGGGCCTTGGTGGCCTCGGGATCCCTGACTCCTGCCATGCGGAACAGAGTAACCAACTATTTGGTTGACATGGCCGGCCACGCACTGCCACTTTTAACCAACCAGTTGGTTGCAACACAGGGGGAGCACCCGCACCGATGACCGCCACCCGTCAGGAACAGCCCGCCGCGACCGCCGGCACGTCGGCCGGAGCGCCCGCCGGCACACCCACCGGCCCCTCTTCGGGCCATCCGGCCCGTGCCGAGCGCCGCAACGGCCCGCTGCTCGCCGTCATCGCCCTGTGCACGGCGGTCACCGCCGCGAACATCTACCTCGCCGCCCCGCTCCTCGGCCTGATCGCCCGTGACTTCGGGGCCTCCCCCTCGTCCGCCGGCTGGATCGCGTCCATCGCCCAGCTCGGCTACGCCGTCGGCCTGTTGTTCTTCGCACCGCTGGGGGACACCGCCGACCGCCGCCGGCTCGTGGCCGTCCTCTCCGCCGTGGCCGGAGCGGCCCTGGTCGCCGCCGCGTTCGCCCCCGGACTGCCCGCCCTGGCCGCGGCCGTGCTGGTGGCCTGCGCCGCGACGGTCGTACCGCAGCTGCTCGTGCCGCTCGTCGCCGAACGCGCCCCGGCCGACCGGCGCGGGCGGCACGTGGCAGCCGTGGTGGCCGGGCTGTTCACCGGCATCGTCGCGGCCCGGGTGCTGGGCGGCCTCGCGGGCCAGGCGTTCGGCTGGCGCGCGGTCTTCCTCGGGGCGGCGGCGCTGACGGTGGCCGTCGGCCTGCTGACCGCGGCCCTCCTGCCCGCGGAGACCCGCCCGCGCACGGCCGCCCGTCCGCTCAAGGCGATAGCCGGGCTGCCGGGTCTCATGGCCGCCTCGGCCGACCTGCGGGCCGCCTGCCTGCGCCAGGGCGGCCTGTTCGGCGCCTGGAGCTCCCTGTGGACGACCCTCACGCTGCTCCTGACGACGTCCGGCCCGTACCACCTCTCGCCCGGCACGGCGGGTCTCTTCGGTCTCTTCGGCCTCGTCTCCACCGTGGTCGCCCCGGTCTCCGGCACCCTCATCGACCGCTTCGGCCCGCACCGCGTGATCACCACCGCCTACGCCCTGACGGCGCTGTCCCTGCCGCTGTTCTGGCTGGGCGGCCACGCCCTGTGGGCGCTGTGCGCCGGCGCCGTCCTCATCCACGCGGGGCTGATGGCCGGTCAGGTCGCCAACCAGACACGGGCCCTGGCCGCCACCGCCAGGCCCGCCGCGGCCAACACCGCCTACGTCGTGACCGCCTTCATCGGCGGTGCCTCCGCCTCGGCGCTGGCCGGCCCGGCCTTCAGTCACTGGGGCTGGAGCGGCGTCTGCGGCATCGCGGCGGCGTCGGTGACCCTGGGCTGGGTGGGCAGCGCCCTGGCCTCCCGCACCCGGCAGGCATGAGGAACGGGCACGGCCGGGGGCCGGACACACCGACCGGTGCCGGGCGTCCGGGCCCGGCACCGCGGACGCGGAAAAAATAGTTTTCCGCTCGCCTGTCACATCCTCGCGTCGCGATCCGTCAGGTGAGTGACGGACACGAACGAGGGCGGCGCGAGGAGCGCGGCCCGGCCCCCAGGAGGACATGCCCATGAACGCCCGGATGAAGAACCCCGCCGAGGTCCTGCCCGACGCGACGAAGGGCATCCAGAACATCTACAAGGCCGTGCACCAGGGCGGCGTGCCGCAGGCGGTCCTGGAGCTGGTCCACCTGCGCGCCAGCCAGATCAACGGCTGCAGCGCGTGCGTGTTCGGCGGCGTGGCCAGCGCCAAGAAGGCCGGGGAGACCGACGAGCGGCTGCACGCGGTCGCGGCCTGGCGCGAGGCGCCCTTCTTCACCGACGCCGAGCGCGCCGCGCTCGCGCTGGCCGAGGCCGCCACGCGGATCGCCGACGGGTCCGGGGTGCCGGACGACGTCTGGGACGAGGCCGCCGACCACTTCGACGAGCAGCAGCTCTCCGCCATCATCCTGATGGTCGCGCTGACGAACTTCTTCAACCGCCTCAACGTCACCGTCCAGGAGCCCGCGGGCAAGACCTGGAGCTGATGGAGCGCTACCGAGGAGAAGCACCGGCCGGCCACGCCGGCGCCTCTCGCTGCAGGGCGTGTGCCTAGGGCATGTCCGCAAAGTCCCGCCTGGCCCGCGACGCTCCCCCAGCTACCGCTGGGAGGTGCCCCCGGCACCAGACGCCGCGGGCCACGCCCTTCGGGCGTACGGCGCTACTTTGCGGACACGCCCTAGGCCGCGTGGCCGCCGTCCACGGCGATCTCGGCGCCGGTGACGTAGCGCGCCTCGTCGCTCGCGAGGTGGGCGACCATCGACGCCACCTCGTCGGGCGTGCCGAACCGGCCGAGGGCGGTCATCGCGCTCTGGCCCTCCGCGTACGGGCCGTCCGCCGGGTTCATGTCGGTGTCGACCGGGCCCGGGTGGACGATGTTCGCGGTGATGCCGCGGCCGCCCAGCTCCCGCGCCAGCGCCTTCGTCAGCCCCGTCAGCGCCGCCTTGCTCATCGCGTAGAGGGTGCCGCCCGGACCGGGCACGCGCTGCGTCATGCAGCTGCCGATGGTGATGATCCGCCCGCCCTGCGTCATCAGCCCGGCGGCGGCCTGCGCGGCCAGGAAGCCGCCGCGCACGTTGACGGCCAGCACCCGGTCGACGTCGGCCGGTGCGAGCTGCTCGACGGGGCCGAGCACGCCGACTCCGGCGTTGTTGACCAGCACGTCCAGCCGTCCGAAGGTCTCCGCCGTCCGCCGCACCGCCTCGGCGGGAGCCAAGGCGTCGCCGGCGTCGGCCCGTATCGCCAGGCCGCGCCGGCCCCGGGCCTCGATCCCGCGGACCACCGCCGCTGCCGCCTCCTCGTCGGCGACGTAGGTGATCGCCACGTCCGCGCCCGCCGCGGCCAGCCGCAGTGCGACCGCCGCGCCCATGCCGCGGCTGCCACCGGTCACCAGAGCCGTCCTGCCGTTCATGTGGTGCCCTCCCTGAACCCCTGAACTGGTTACGCATTCAATGAAATCGGGAGGGGCGGGCCGGCGCTGGCGGGAATCGGACCTGACGTCTGACCCGCCGTCAGGGGGTGGGGCGCAGCGTGCGCAGCCACGCCTCGCAGGCCAGGGTGGGTTCGAGGGTGAGCAGGGACTCGACGGTGGGGTGCGGGGCGCGCAGGGCCGCGCGGACCGCGGCGTCGTCGACGAGGCCGAGGCGGGAGAGCTCGGATCCGTCGAAGAGGGCGAGCAGGGCACGGCGATGCCGGCGGAAGCCGTGCAGGGCGTCCTCGTCGTCCGGGCCCCGCCGCGTGGTGCGGTCGCCGGGCCCGTCCGGGAGGAGGTCGCGCACGGCCGCGGCCAGCAGGGGTTTGCGGCGGTGCGGCGAGGCGCGCTCGTGGGCGTGGACGGCGAGGACGGCTTCGACCACCCGGTCGTCGAGGCAGGGCGCGGCGAGCCGGATGCCGTGGGCGGCCGCCAGGCGCGTCGCGTAGCCGACGGCGGCTCCGGCCCGGCGGATGCGCTCCAGGGTGCGGTGGGTGCCGCGGTCCGGTGCGAGGGGTTCGTACGAGGCGTCGATGAGGACCTCGCGCGAGGTGTACACCGCGTCGGCGGTGACCCAGCCGGGCATGCGGAGTTCGGCGGTCCAGCCCAGCTGGGGCCGGTCGGGACGCGGCGGCGCGGCGGTGAGGCGGTCGGCGCCGTGGGTGAGCCAGGCCGGGAAGTCCTTGGAGTCGGCGACGGCCCGCCACGTCGCGAGCAGCGGCCAGCGCGCCGTGGCGCGGCGCTCCCCGAGGTGCCGGACGGCGATGCGGGGGTGGGTGCGGGCGAGGGTGTGGAGGTAGGCGGCGGGCGGGGTGAACAGCTCGTCGCCGCCGTGGCCGCCGAAGTGCAGTCGTGAGCCGCGGGCCGCCATCCGGCGGGCGGCCTCCTCGAAGCGGGCGGCCGCCCGGACCCAGTGGGCGGGCTCGGCGGGCAGGACGCCCGTCCCCCGGTCGAGGCCCGCATACAGCGCCGGGGAGCGGTCGTGGCGCAGCAGCACGTGCTCGGTGCCCGGCCCCGGCGGCTGCCCGGCGGCGTCGTCGGCGCCGCGCTGCTGCATGCGTACGGTGATCAGGCGGCGGTCGGGGGCGGCCGCCAGGCGGGCCACCGCCGCGGAGTCCGTCCCGCCCGAGTCGTCGGCGCTGACCACGCCGCCGGCGACGCGGCCCCGGGCGCGCACCGCCTGGGCCAGGGCCTCGCGCAGCAGGGGCGCGCCCTGGTCGAGGGACAGCAGCGGTTCGGGAGGCTCCCACCAGCGGGCGGTGCGCGCCGTGCCGTCGGGGTCGACGATCAGGCAGCTGCCGGGCGGGACGGCGTCCACACCGCGCCACAGGGTCCTCTCCCGCAGCGGATGCGGGACGCCGGGTCTCATCAGGCGCAGGGCCAGCAGCCGTTCGTCGACGTGCGCGGTCGTCGTGCGGGCCAGTGCGTCGGGGCGGTCGGCGGCGACCGTCACTCCGGCCACCCGGGCGCGGTACACCGACCGCACCCCGGCGACGCCCCCCTGGACCCGCACCCGGCCGCCCGCGGACGCGAGGAGGTGGGCGCTGCCCGGCAGGCGGCGGGCGAGCTCGTCGAGGCCCGTCACGTCCCCGAGCCTGCCCGCGGCGGCCGCTAGCTCGGCCCGGGCGAGGGGGCAGTCGCCGATCACCGCGATGCGGGTCCGCCCCGCCGTGGCCACCGCCACCGCGCCGTCGGGCCACCGCCCCACGAGCCACGGACGGCCGGAGGCGTGGCCGATGACCCGTGGCCCGGGGGCGCGCAGGGCGGCCAGCGCCGCGCGACCGGCGTCGCCGTCCGGGAGGACGAGGAAGGCGACGTCGGCGGGCGGCGCACCGACGGACGTCCCCCCGGCCGTATCGGTGCGCAACTCCATGCGGCGTTCCTTCCGTTCCGGTCGGCGCCACGAGGGCGCCACACGGTGTTAACGGTAAGTAGTCACGTGAATGCGGTACAACGTTCGCGGGCGGCGCCCCGAGTCTTGTCGTGCACCACGTTCACTCACGCGCGCCCCCGGCGCACGCGTTGCGCCAACATTCGTCGCCGTTGTTCCGCGCCGTTGTTCCCCGCCGTTCCGGAATGTGGCGGACTCATTTCCTCCGGGTAGTGACTTACCGCCGGATACGCCAGCAGAATCACCGGGAACTACCCTCGCGTCACGACGCGCAGAATGGGGAGGCCCCCGGTGCAGAGCACGATGCAGGACGTACCGCTGACCGTCGCACGGATACTGGCCCACGGGGCGCGGATCCACGGCAGTGCCCTGGTCACGACCTGGACAGGCGACGGCGCGCCGCAGCGGCGCAGCTTCGCCGAGGTCGGCGGCCGGGCCACGCAGCTCGCGCACGCGCTCCGTGCCCTCGGGGTCGCCGAGGGCGAGCCCGTCGCCACGCTCATGTGGAACAACGCCGAGCACGTGGAGGCGTACCTCGCGGTCCCCTCCATGGGCGCCGTCCTGCACACCCTCAACCTCCGCCTCCCTCCCGAGCAGCTCGTCTGGATCGTCCGGCACGCCGCCGACCGCGTCGTCCTCGTCAACGGCTCGCTGCTGCCGCTGCTCGCCCCGCTGCTGCCGCACCTGGACTGCGTCGAGCACGTCGTCGTCTCCGGCCCCGGGGACCGCTCGGTGCTGGCCGGCGTCCGCCCGCAGGTGCACGAGTACGAGGACCTCGTCGCGGGCCACCCCGCCGACCACTACCCGTGGCCGGAGCTGGACGAGCGCCAGGCGGCCGCCCTCTGCTACACCTCGGGCACCACCGGGGACCCCAAGGGCGTGGTCTACAGCCACCGTTCGATCTACCTCCACGCGATGGAGGTCAACGCCGCCGCCTCCTTCGGGCTGACGCCCGCCGAGGTCTGCCTGCCCGTCGTGCCGATGTTCCACGTCAACGCCTGGGGCCTGCCGCACGCCGCGTTCATGGCGGGCACGTCGCTGCTCATGCCGGACCGCTTCCTGCAGCCCGCCCCGCTCGCCGACATGATCGAGTCCGAGCGCCCGACCGTGTCGGCCGGAGTGCCGACGATCTGGCAGGGCCTGCTCGCCGAACTCGACGCGCGCCCGCGCGACATGAGCTCCCTGCGCACCGTGATCAGCGGCGGTTCGGCCTGTCCGCCGTCGCTGATGAAGGCGTTCGAGGAGCGGCACGGGCTGACGCTCGTCCAGGCGTGGGGCATGACCGAGACCTCGCCGCTGGGCTCCGTCGCCTACCCGCCGACCGGGCTGAGCGGCGAGGAGGCGTGGCCGTACCGCATCACCCAGGGCCGGATGCCGGCGTCGGTGGAGGCCCGGCTGCTGGGCCCGGGCGGGGACGTCCTGCCGTGGGACGGCCGGTCGGCCGGTGAGCTGGAGGTGCGCGGGCCCTGGATCGCGGCCGCCTACCACGGTGGCGCGCACGGCGAGCCGCACCGCCCCGAGGACAAGTTCAGCGCGGACGGCTGGCTGCGCACGGGCGACGTCGGAACGATCTGCCCGCAGGGCTTCCTGACCCTGACCGACCGGGCGAAGGACGTCATCAAGTCGGGCGGCGAGTGGATCTCCTCGGTGGAGCTGGAGAACCACCTCATGGCCCACCCCGAGGTCGCCGAGGCCGCAGTGGTGGCCGTACCGGACGAGAAGTGGGGCGAGCGGCCGCTGGCCGTGGTGGTGCTCAAGGACGCCTCGGCCGTCGGCTACGAGGGCCTGCGGGCCTTCCTCGGCGAGCGCGTCGCCCGCTGGCAGCTGCCCGAGCGCTGGGCGCTGGTCCCGACGGTGCCGAAGACGTCGGTGGGCAAGTTCGACAAGAAGGCGCTGCGCCGGCAGTACGCGGACGGCGAGCTCGTCGTCACGACGCTGGGCTGAGCCGGCCGGGCGGCCGCCGCCGGAGCGCGGTGCCCGCCTCAGGCGGCCGCGGCGAGCTCCGGGTCCTCCCGGAGCTTGCCCAGGGCGCGGGAGACCGCGCTCTTGACCGTGCCGACGGACACCCCGAGCAGCTCGGCGGTCTGCACCTCGGTCATGTCCTCGTAATACCTGAGGACGACCATGGCCCGCTGCCGGTCGGGCAGCCGGTGCACCGCGCGCCACATCGCGTCGCGCAGCGCCTGCTGCTCGGCCGGGTCCCCGGCGGGCGTCTCCTCGCGCTCGGGAAGTTCCTCGCAGGGGAACTCGTCGACCTTGCGCTTGCGCCACTGCGAGGTGCGGGTGTTGACCAGCGCCCGGCGCACGTAGCCGTCGAGGGCCCGGTGGTCCTCGATGCGGTCCCAGGCCAGGTACGTCTTGGTGAGCGCCGTCTGCAGCAGATCCTCGGCATCGCACGGGTTCGAGGTCAGCGAGCGGGCGGTGCGCTGCAGCGCCGCGCCCCGGGCCCGTACGTACGAAGAGAACGACGGGTACACGGCGGCGGTGGATGCGCTGGTGCACACAGGCGTCGTAAGAGCTGTCATGCCTCAACGCTAGGAGCGGAGGCCCTCCCCGCGGATCGGCCGCAGGTGCCGAAGCACCGTCCGCCTCAGGTCGTACCCCGGGGGACGGCCCCACCTCCTGTAGGGGGAGACCCCCGTCGACCGGGCGGGAACGCACGGAACGGGCGGAACGGGCCGCGCCACCGGCCACGGACCGGCTACGGACGGCGGGCCGTCACGGGATGACCGCCACCGGGGCGTCGACGAGGTTGCGGTCGATGGTCAGCTTCCGGCCGCCGTGCGTCTCGCTCACGTTCCCCGCGTACTGGTGGATGCGGCGGTGCGGCGTCCACGCGTCCGAGGAGAGCACCTGCTCCTTCTCGGTGGAGGCGGGCACCCGCCAGCGGGCGAACCACAGGATCTCCGGCAGGTGGGGCACGCCCGCCCTGCGGGAGAGCTCCATGTGCCGCACGCCCGACGCGGCGCTGGAGTAGAAGCCGGGCAGGTAGCCGTAGCGGGTGACGGTGCGGCTCCACGCCTGGATGAACGTGAGGGTGGTGTCGGCGCAGTCGTAGTCGGCGTAGTCGTACGCCTCCATGTCGAGGTAGAGCGGGCTGCCCGCCGCGATGCCGAGCGTCCCGGCGCTGTGCGCGGCGTCACGGCCCTCGTCGCTGCCCTGCCCGTAGGGGTCGTCGCCGATGGGGAAGCCGTCCTTGGAGGCGGCGCGGACGCAGGGCGACTGGGAGCCGACGAACACCGGCAGGATCCGCCAGCCCAGGTCGCGGGCGCCGGTGAGCCACCGCTTGCTGAGGTACTTCTGGTGCGGGCAGGCCCGCGCCCGCCCGCCGTAGTAGACGCCGACGGCCCCGTAGCCGGAAGCGGATCCCCACGCGCTGAGCGTGGTCAGCGGCGGGGCCTGGCAGGTGTCGAAGCCGCGGCCCCGGTAGATGAGGGGCCCCGCGACCGGGGCAGCCGTGACGGGCACGGGCTGGGTGACCACCTGGGCCAGCGCCGCCATCAGGGCGACGAGATATCCGATGATCTTTCTCCGTCGGTGCATACGGCCGAGTCAAGGGGCCGGAAGACCGGCGCTATGCGGTGACACGCCCTGGTTTCATCCGTCTGCGCCGAGAATCAGCCCCGAGGTGGGAACACCCGTCCCGGCGGTGACGAGCACGTGCCGGACGCCCGCCACCTGGTTCGACGAGCTGCCGCGCAGCAGCCGCACCGCCTCCGCGACGCCGTTCATCCCGTGCAGGTACGCCTCGCCCAGCTGCCCGCCGTGGGTGTTCAGCGGCAGCGCGCCGGAGGCGACGAACGCGCCCGCCCCGCCGGGGGCGCAGAAGCCGAACTCCTCCAACTGCATCAGCACGTACGGCGTGAAGTGGTCGTAGAGGATCGCCGCGTCGACGTCCGCCGGGCGCAGGCCGCTGGTCTCCCACAACTGCCGGGCGACCACGCCCGCCTCGGGCAGCCGGGCCGGCTCGCCGCGGTAGAAACCGGTCATCTGCTCCTGCCCGCGGCCCGCGCCCTGCGCGGCGGCGACGACCACGGCGGGCGGGTGCGGCAGCGCACGCGCGCGGTCGAGGGAGGTGACGACGAGCGCCTGCCCGCCGTCGGTCTCCTGGCAGCAGTCGAGGAGCCGCAGCGGTTCGGCGATCGGGCGGGAGGCCGCGTGGTCGGCGAGGGTGATGGGTCTGCCGTGGAAGTACGCGGCCGGGTTGCGCGCCGCGTGGCGGCGGGCGGTCACGGCGACGTGGCCGAACACCTCGGGCGTCAGGCCGTGGACGTGGAGGTAGCGGCGGGCCGCCATCGCCACCCAGGAGGCCGGCGTGAGCAGGCCGAAGGGCAGCGCCCAGCCGAGCGCCACGCCCTCCGCGGAGGGCTCGCGCCGCGACACCCCCGCGCCGAAGCGGCGGCCGGAGCGCTCGTTGAAGGCGCGGTAGCAGACGACGACCTCCGCGAGCCCGGAGGCGACGGCGAGGGCGGCCTGCAGAACGGTGGCGCAGGCGGCGCCGCCGCCATAGTGGACGCGGGAGAAGAAGGACAGCTCCCCGATGCCGGCCGCCTGCGCGACGGTGATCTCGGGGCTGGTGTCCATGGTGAACGTGACCATGCCGTCGACGTCACCGGGCCCGAGTCCGGCGTCGGCCAGGGCGGCCCTTACGGCCTCGGCGGCCAGGGCCAGTTCGCTGCGGCCGGAGTCCTTGCCGAAGTCGGTGGCGCCGATCCCGGCGACGGCGGCCCGGCCGCCGAGGGCACCGGGGCGCCGGGCGTTCACGGCCGCTCCCCGGCGAGGGACAGCGTGGCGGTGCCCGTGACGTGCCGGCCGAGGCTGTTGGTGCCGGTGATACCGACCTCGGCGATGCGTTCGTCCGCACATATGGAGTTAATGGTTCCGGTCATAACGAGGGTGTCACCCGGGTAGTTGGGCACCCCGAGCCGGATGGCGAGCCTGCGCAGGACGGCCCCCGGCCCGAAGTGATCGGTGAGGTAGCGGCCGACGAGGCCGTTGGTGGTGAGGATGTTCATGAAGATGTCCGGGACGCCCTTGGCCCGTGCGGCCTCCGGGTCGTGGTGTACGTCCTGGTAGTCGCGCGAGGCGAGGGCGCCCGCGACGATGAGCGTGCGGGTGACGGGAACGGTGAGCGGGGGCAGCTCGTCGGCGGGGGGCGGGCCGGCGGGGGCCCGGCCGGCGGGGGACGAGCTGCCGGGTGACCGGCTGTCGGAGGGCCGGCTCGTGCGGGGGGTCTCCTCCGCCGGGCCGGCCGCCCGGAAGACGGGCAGGTCCTGGCCGTCCACCCGGACGAAGTCCAGGGAGACCGGCATCCCGATGCGCACCCGGTCCGGCGGCACGCCGGTGACGTTGCTGATCATCCGTACGCCCTCGGCGAGTTCGATCAGCCCGACCGCGTAGGGGCCGTCGAAACCCGGCGCGAGCGGATGGTGCATGACGACGTACGAGTGGACGGTGCCGTTCCCGCTCGCCGGGACGGCCGTCCACCGCGGGCTGCCACACGCCCCGCACCCCGGCAGCCAGGGAAAACGCAGCCGCTCGCAGGCATCGCACCGCTGGATCAGCAGCCGGTGCCCGGCGACGCCCTCCCAGAAGGCGGCGTTGTCGCGGTTGACGACGGGGCGGGGACGCGCGGCGCCGGCGGGACGCGCGGCGGCGGGGGGCTTGGGGGACGGGGGCTTGGAGGACGGAACGTACTTGAGGATCCGGAAGCGATGGATGCCGGCGAGCTCGCCGTCGGCCCGGATCTCGGTGCGGGTGGTGACGAAGTGACCGGCGCCGAGCCGGGTCTCCTTGCGCGGCGTCACGGATTCGATCACCCCGTCGAAGGTGATCACGTCGCCGGGCCGCAGCGGCCGTACGTACTCCTGCTCGCAGTCGGTGGCGACGACGGCCGTGCAGCCGGCCTCGTCGAGCAGCGCGAGCAGCGCGCCGTACGCGGCCGCCCGGCCGGCCGCACCACCGCCGAGGCCGCCCATCGTCCACGCCTGCAGCATGGTGGGCGGGGCGACCGGGCCGGCTCCCGCGTAGGCGGAGCCGGAGTCGCCCATGGCCTCGCACCAGTGCCGGATCATGGGGGCGTTGACGGGGTCGGGGCCGCGCCCGGAGAGGGCGGGCCGGCCTTCGTACGCCTTGAGCCGCTCGTACAGGTCGCTCACCGGGACTCCTCGTACGGGGCGGGCGCGGACGGGCATGCGGGCGGGCATGCGGACGGCGGGACACGGCACGGCAGAGTACATATCTGACTGTCCGTCAGCTTCACAGGGGAGTCAAGACCTGCACGAGGCGTCGGCACCCGGCACCCTGCACGCACAAAGCCGCGCGGCGGCACCTGAGTGCCGCCGCGCGGTTCGTACGACCCAGTCCACTCTCACCATGTCTCCCCGGCGCGCCCCGGGGGGCGGGGGCGCTCGACGGGGCGCGCCGGGGGCTCCCCGGCGTCAGCCGCCGCTCACCACAGGTTGGTGAAGGTGATGCGGACGTTGTCCTGGCGGATCGCCGTATGTCCGTGGCCGATGACGCTCGCGGTATTCGCCTGGTTCGTCGCTCCGGTGCCGGTGGCCTGCTGCAGCGTCGTGGTGCTGTTGCCGTAATTCTTCCCCCCGACGCCGCTCCCCACGATCCCGGCGGCGGCCGCGTTCGACCCCCGGTTGGCGAGCTGGCCGCCGTCGTCGGCCTGGGCCACGCCGGCGAAGAGCAGGGCGACCATCGGGAGCGCCGCGAGGGCGGCGAAGACGCGGGCGGCAGTGCGGGTGCTTGCCATGTCGATTCCTCCACTGGACTACGAACTACGGGACTTCGCCAGGGGGTTGGCCGACCGCCTTGGCGCTTCGTTTCGACGTCGCGCCTCCAGATTTGCCCACCGAATCTCCACCGAACCCCCCGTCTGTCCTCATTCCCTCGCAAGCATGACACCTCGCCCTTAAACCCCAGCCACTCCCAAAAGAGGCGTATCGGGGCCCACTCGGCACCCTCCCGCCCCCTGCGCACCAGGCGACGAACCGTTTCAGCAGAAACCCGGCCCGCGCCGCCCGCTCAGCCGGTCACCCGTGGACTTCGCGACTTCCGGGCCGTCACCCCCGCTCCCGCCCACCGGAAACGGGGACGTCCTGCATGACGGCCCGGTCCACCGCCCGGACCCGCCCGGCACCGCCGGGGGGACCACGGCGCGATCGGGCCGCTGCTCGGCCGGGTCGCGGAGACCGGTTGTCTCACACGGCCCATTCCCCTCATGAGCAACAGAAGTTGCCCGGAATCACAGGAAGGTGCTCGATGAACCTCATACTCCAGGCCCTGCCCATCGCCGCCCCGACCGCCGGCTGGGCCGTCCACGCCTGCTTCCTGGGCCGCCGTCTGCGCAGCGCCCGCACCGACCGCCTCACGGGGCTGATGCGGCGCGAGGAGTTCACCGCCCGGGCGCCGCGCGCCCTGCGCCACCCGCACGCCGCGGTCCTGCTGCTGGACCTCAACGGCTTCAAGCAGATCAACGACACGCACGGGCACGAGGTGGGCGACCAGGTCATCGCGGCCGTGGGCCGGCGACTCGCCCAGTGGTCCCGGGAGCGCGGCGGCTTCGCCGCGCGGCTGGGCGGCGACGAGTTCACCGCCCTGGTCCGGCTCGCCCCGGAGGCCGACGCGGACGCCGAGATGACGTACCTGTCGGCCCGGCTGTCGGCGCCCCTGGACACCGGCCGCGTGACCCTGGCCCCGCGCGCCTCGATCGGCCTGTGTCACACCGGCCACCGGCCGGGCGCCGGCCTCTCGGACCTGCTGCGCGGCGCGGACGAGGCCATGTACGCGGCGAAGCGGTGCGGCGACCACTGGCGCCCCGCCGGAGCCACCGATGCCCACCGCACCGCTCACGTCCGCCGTTCCGGGCGGCCGGGCCAGCATCTGACCCTGCTCACGCCGGTGTGGCGGAAGGCGTCGTAGTGGCTGCCCCGGCTGTCCCCAAACAGCCGCGGCGTGCCGGGCGGCTGGCCACCGCCCGGCGTACGACCCCCACGGGGCCGGAAGCGGCCCCACCGGCGGGCACCTCGGCCGAGGCGTACGCCGGTTTTGATCGATCTTGAAATGGAGGCTACCGAGCGCCCGGCCGGTGCCGGAAGTGCCCGGAGGGCCCCAGGACGCCCCTGATGCCGGACCGGGTCGGCCCGGTGAAGTCCGTGACACAAGCGGAACGTTTCTCCGCTTCGGGCCGCCCGGCGACGTCAAGCCCGGCCCACCGGACGCGGAGGTCCGGTATCCGGTCACATGTACGGCGCATAGCGGACAGTCGATTGACGGGCCCTCCTGCGGCGCAAAAGCCTGTTCCCGCGACCCACGCCCCCACCGGCAACCGGCACCACCGACGCAAGGAGGGAACCCCATGCCCCGCACCAGCCGGACCACCACCCGATGGGCCGTCTCCGCCCTGGGCGCCATGGCCGCACTGGCGACCACCGTCGCCACCCCCGCGAGCGCCGCCGCGAACACCACGGCGGCGGAAGCGGCCCCGCGCGCAGGCCACTACGTCGCCCTCGGCGACTCCTTCACCGCCGGCCCCGGCATCCCCCGCCAGACCGACGAGCGGTGCGGCCGTTCCAGCGCCAACTACCCCTCCCTCGTCCGCGCCGACCTGGGCATCACGAGCTTCACGGACGTCAGTTGCGACGGCGCGTCGACCGTTCACATGGAGCAGCGACAGCGGGCGACGGGCAAGGCGCCGCAGCTCGACGCGCTCCACCGCAACACCCGCCTGGTCACCCTCGGCATCGGCGGCAACGACATCGGCCTGGGCGAGGTCTTCGCCCGCTGCTTCCGCCCTGCCGGCGGCGAGGTCCCCCGGGACAACCCCTGCCAGCGCTTCTACCACCGCAACGGCACCGACGAACTCGACCGGCGCATCGAGGCCACCGCGCCGAAGGTCGCCGCGGTCCTGAAGGCCGTCCACGAGCGGGCCCCTCGCGCCCGCGTGGCGGTCGTCGGCTACCCGGCGCTGATCGGCGACGACGTCGAGGGGTGCCGCGCCTCGCTCCGCATCGCCGACGGCGACATCCCCTACGTGCGCGGCACCCTGCGCCGCCTCAACGCGATGCTGCGCCGCGAGGCCACGGCGCAGGGCCACCTCTACGTCAACACGCACGCGACGACCGCCGGCCACGACGCCTGCCGCCCGTTCGCGGACCGTTACGTCGAGGGCCTCACCACCCGGCCGCGCACCCGCCCGGCGGCACCGCTGCACCCCAACGCCGCCGGCGAGCGGGCGATGGCGAGGGCGGTGGCCGACGCGCTGGTGTTCGACCCCGCCCACTGACCGGCCCACACCACCACGGAAAGGTCAATCAGGGCATTTGCGGCACGCCCTGATCCGGGTGACGCTCCGAGGCAGGCGGACCGGCACCCGGTATCCGTTGCCCTGTGATCAGACGTAACCGGTGGCGCCTCGCCACCACTGCAGCCACCGCCCTGTTCCTGTCCGCCGTCACCACGACGACGGCCGTGCCCGCCGTCCCGGCAGCCCCCGCCGGAGTGCATCCACTCCGGCGGGACATGCCGGAGCCGCCGGCGTCGGACGTCGCGCGGGAGGAACTGGCCGGTCTCACCGTCGAGGCGGCGCACTCCATGAACGGCTACAGCCGAGCGAAGTTCCCGCACTGGATCAAGCAGATGGGCAACTGCGACACCCGTGAGGTCGTCCTGGCCCGCGACGGCAAGGACGTGCGCACCGACAGCGAGTGCCGCGCCGTCTCCGGCCAGTGGACCAGCGCCTACGACGGCAGGCAGCTGAACGCGGCGGGACAGGTGGACATCGACCACATGGTCCCCCTCGCCAACGCCTGGCGCTCCGGCGCCGACAAGTGGGACACCGACAAGCGCAAGGCGTTCGCCAACGACCTGAGCCACTCCCAGCTGATCGCGGTGTCGGCCTCGTCCAACCGCAGCAAGGGCGACCAGAGCCCCGACCAGTGGCGGCCGCCGCTGACTTCGTACTGGTGCACCTACTCCCGCGCCTGGACGCACGTGAAGCACCTCTACAACCTGAGTGTCACCCAGCCCGAACAGGAGGTGCTCAACACCATGCTGGACACGTGCGACCAATGAGCGGCGAACGCCTCGTGGACGAGGTCACGGCGGGCCCGGGCGGGGTGATGACCGACGACGTCGGCGTCATCACCGGCGACCTCACGGTCGCCACCATCGCCCTGCCCGGCAACAGCCGGGCCCGCATCCACGTCCAGTACACCGGGGCGGAGGAGTGGTACGTGCTGACCGGGAGCCCGGTCGGGATCCCGGCCGGGGGCCTGGGGGCGCTCCACGACGCCGTCCTGGAACGCGTGCGCGGCGGGGGCGGGGCCGGGGCGCCGGGCGGCTGACCCGGCCCCCGGGGTTCCTCAGGAGGAGGGGGTCGGCCCCTCGATGTGCTCGCTGATCCACTGGAGGGGGCCCTCACCGAGGTTCGGGGCGTACGTGGCACCGTCGTGCTTGCCGCCCTCGATCACCTTGAGGTTGGTGTGGACCGGCCCCTTGCCGTAGGTGGCGATGAACTTCCGGACGTCGGGCAGCGTGTGCTTGTTGCTCTCCCGGGTGCCGACCTGGAAGGCGAGGTAGACGTCCGGCCCCTTGGCGGCGATCAGCTGCTTGGCGAGCACCTCGGGGTTGTTCTCCGCCTTCTCCTTCTCGTGCCCGTTCCACAGCGGGGAGTCGGGGACGACGTCCGGCCCGTTGGCGATGACGGCCTTGAACTTGTCCGGGTGCTTCAGCACGGCCTTCAGACCGGCGAACCCGCCGGTGGAGGAGCCCATGAACGCCCAGCCGTCACGCGACTTCAGCGTGCGGAAGTTGGCCCGCATCAGGTCGGGGACGTCCTCGGTCAGCCACGTGCCCATCTTGGGCTGGCCCGGGATGTCACTGCCGTCCCAGTAGATGCCCTTGTCGTCCGGGCCGGGGTTCAGCACGGGCATGGCCAGCAGGAACGGCTTGCTCCGGCCCTCCTTGTACCACTTGGCCATGTTCTCTTCGAAGTTGAAGCCCGCCCACCAGTAGTTGGTGCCGTAGCCGGGACCGCCCGGCAGGGCGATCATGACGGGGAAGCCGCTGTTCTTGTACTTCGGGTCGTCGGTGTACTCCTTGGGGGCCCAGACCCACACCTTGCCCTTGAAGCCGGACTTCTTGCCGTCGAGCATGACGACGCTGACGTGGCTGCCGTCCGCCAGCGTCCGCGCGTTCTTGAACGCCGCCTCCGGCCCGGTCGGCATCAGCACCTTGGAGTCCGCGGGCTGCTGCGCGGCGCCGCCGCCCTTCCCCTTCTCGACCTTGCCGTAGCTGACGGGGGCGCCCTTGTCGGTGAAGGGGGGTATCTCGAAGTAGCTCATCACCTGCCAGGCGATCACCCCGAGCACGGCGAGGCACGCCACGACGACGGCCCACCGCTTGCCGCGCGACCGCGGACGCCGCCCCGTGGGCGGCTGGGTACCGGATGGTGAGTACGTCATCGTCATCGTCGTCGCTCCGGGGCGCATCAGGGTGGCTGTGCCCTGGTGGATGCGGAGCGGACGGCCGGGCGTTCCCGGCGCAACGGTGAAAAACCCCACAGGGGCGGAAGGGAGCCGAAGGGGCGGCAGGGCCCTCACGGGGGCGGTGAGGGGAGGGCTGCGAGCGACGCGGTGCGCCCCGGCCGAGCCGGGCGGGGGCGCACCTCAGGTCCACCGCTGACCGGGTTCAGCGCTCGGATCAGCGCTCCGCGGAGGTGCGGCGGCGGGACACGACGACCATGCCCGCGCCCGCGCTCAGGGCGGCGACGGTGCCGGCGGCGGCCCACGTCGCGCCGGAGCCGGCGCCGGTGGCGGCGAGCTGCGTGCCGCCGACGGCGGCGGTCGCGGCCCGGGTGAGGGCGTGGTTCGCGGTGGCCGCGGTCACCGTGCCGCCCTGCCCGGCGACGGCGGCCTGCGCCCGGCCACCGGTGGACTGCCCCGCACCGCTCGGGGCCGCCTTGTCCGCCCCGGACTTCTTCGCGGCCGCTTCCTCGTCGGCCTTCTTCTTGGCCGCGGCCTCCGCGTCGGCCTTGTCCTTGGCACGGGCCTCCTGCTCGCCGGTGGCGAAGAAGTGCGCGAGCGCCCCGTCGCCGCCCCTCAGCGCCTTGTGCAGGGCGGCCTTCAGGGCGGGACCGGCCCCGTCGAGCATCCGGCCGGCACGGATCCGGTCTTCCACCAGGGCCTCGAAGTGCCCCGTCTCCAGGAAGCGCTGAACGTCCTCGTAGTTGCCGCTCCGCAGTGCCTCGATGCCGGCTGCCCGCACGGCGGGGCTGCCGCTGTTGATGATCTGGGAGACCCGCACCTCGTCGTCATCCCGGCGCTCCTCGTACTGGCCGGTCTCCAGGAAGCGGCGCAGGTCCTCAGGGGTCCCCCGCAGCGCCTTGTCCGCCGCTTCCCGGACGCCCGGGCCGGTCTTCTTGTCGGCCAGGAGCTTGAGAGCGGCGAGGCGGTTGTCCTCGTCCTCCTGGGGCGAGACCGGCTTCTTGGCCGGGGTCTGCGCATGCGTTCCGGCAGGCGTCTTCGGCGTCTCCGCCGTCGCCGCGGCCGCGCTGCCGCCCTTGACCGCAGGCTTCTCCACGGGCTTCGCCGCGGCGTCCGGCACGGCCGGCGCGGGAACGGGAGCGTCCGCCTTCTTCGCCGGAGCCTCGGCCGACGGGGCGTCACCCGCCTTGTCGGGGACGGACGTACCGGCGACGGGGGCACCGTCGGCGGCGAACGCCGGCGAGGAGAGGAGAACGGCCGGCGCGAGCGCAGCAGCCGCGACGATGGCCGGGACCCGGGTCAACTTCATGGCGGAAAACCACTTTTCCTAGGAAAACCAGAAACTCCCACCCATGCTAGGGCCATGCAGTGACAGAGAGTGAGCCGCCCCCTGCGGTCCGCAGGGGGCGGCGCCGCGCGACGTCAGGAAGAGGCGCCGAAGTTCTGCGTCCACCAGGGGCCGTTCGCGCTGAAGTTGATGCCCACGCCTATCTCCTTGAAGGCGCAGTTCAGGATGTTGGCGCGGTGGCCGGAGCTCTTCATCCAGCCGTCCATCGCCGTACGGGCGTCCTTGGGGCTCTTGAAGATGTTCTCGCCGTACGTGCTCCAGCGGTAGCCGGCCGCGGTCATGCGGTCGCCGGGGCTCTTGCCCTCGGGGCTGGTGTGGGCGTAGTAGTCGCGGGCGGCCATGTCGTCGGAGTGCCCCTGGGCCGCCGCCTGCAGCTTGGCGTTGACGGTGACGGGCGAGCAGCCGGCCCGTGCGCGCTCGGCGTTGACCATGTCGACGACCTGCTGGACGTGCGAGCCGTTCTTCCCGCCGGCGGGGGCGCCGGCGGCGGGCGCCTGACGGTTCGTGGTGGTGGACGCGGACGTGGAGTCGTTCCCGGACTTCTCCCCGCCCTTGGCTCCGGAGCCGCCCCCGGCCCCCTTCCCGGAGTCGCTCCCGGCACCGGCGGACCGCTGAGCGCCGGAGCCCTTACCGGCCTCGGTCGCGGTCGCCGTCGCACTCGCCGTCGGGGACGCACTGCGCGGCGAGGCGCTCGGCGCCGCGGACGCGGCGGCGGAGGGAGCGGCCGCCCCCTCGGACGGCGGCACCCCGGGCAGACCCGGCGCACGGTCGGCCGCCCGCGCGGTGGACACCTCGGCGGCCGCGCCGGTGTCACCCCCGCCACCACCCATCGACTGGGCCACGCCGTAGCCGCCACCCACGACGGCCATCACGGCGACCGCCCCCGACAGCACGACCGCCCGGCGCGGACGCCTGCCACGGCGCCGCCGGGAACGACGACCCCCCTCGGGGGTCAGGTCGAACGTCGAGGTCTCGGACTCACGGTTCACGCGGATCACTTCCGGTTCTGTCTGCTGAGTACGGGTCCAACACTCAGGAGACGCCGGGCACGGAAGCGGATAACAAAAAAGTGGTCGTCGCCGGACAACCCGTCAGGCGCGGCGGGCGGCCCGCCCACGCAAAAAGGGGCGCCCCGAACCTGGGGCACCCCTTCTGACCAGCGGTCACGCTGGTTTCGGCGGAGGCTGAGGGATTTGAACCCTCGGTGACATCGCTGCCACGACGGTTTTCAAGAGGGTTGTGGGTGCGGGAGGATCATGGCCCTGACCTGCATAGACGGCGCCCTGATTCAGCTCATCGGCGGTCCGTGGTCCACGCCTGGTCCACACACGATCTTTTGCCAGAACGGAACGCCTTCATCGCCGCCACCGCCCCCATCTCGCGCTCATGCTGGTCGATCACAGACGCCGCCCAAGGGGCCATGACCAACCGGGGAACCATGGCAGCAGGGAACCAGTGCAGCATCACGCCCTCGGTCAGGGCAAGCTCGCTCACGTCGCCGTCCCAGTGCCCCTGGAACACCGTGGCCTCCCCCGGCCGGCCGTCCGGCCCGTGCAAGGACACCACGGTGTATCGCCTGAGATCGGGCACGACGAGACCGGCTTCCTCCTTCAGTTCCCGGGCGATGGCGTCCTCGGGGGTCTCGTGGTCGCTGTCACGGTTCCCTCCGAGGAAGGACCAAGTACCCGGATCGCAGATCCCGGCGATGTTGTCGCGTAGGTGCAACAGGTAGTCGCCCCGTGCATTGACGATCAGTGCTGCCGTGCCTTTCGGCTCCTGACTGGTCACGATGTCCCTTCGCCCGGCTGTGGCCTGTGAGCCGCTAGCATCGCGGAACCATCCGGCGGAGGAGGGAGCGTTCACCCGTGCGTCACCCGCGCGTAGGCGTCGCCATCTTGACGATGGGCAACCGGCCGCAAGAGCTGCAAGCGCTGCTGGACTCGGTCGCCAAGCAGGACGTCGCCCCAACCCGCGTGGTGGTGGTCGGCAACGGGTCTCCCCTGCCGCCCCTGCCCCACGGTGTGACGGGCATCGAGCTGCCCGACAACTTGGGCGTCTCCGGCGGGCGCAATGTGGCCTTGCGGGCGCTGCAAGAGGCCGGAGACGTGGACGTTGTCGTAGACCTGGACGACGACGGACTCTTGATCAGCCCGGATGTCTTCAGCCGAATCGAGACACTGTACGAGCGGGACAGCCGTCTGGGCATCGTCAGCTTCCGGATCGCCGACGAGACGGGCCACACCCAGCGCCGGCACGTCCCGCGTCTGCGAGCATCCGACCCGATGCGTCGGGGCCTGGTGACCACGTTCCTGGGCGGTGGGCACGCCCTGTCGATGCCGATGCTGAACCGGATCGGCGGGTGGCCGGAAGAATTCTTCTACGCCCACGAGGAGACCGACCTGGCTTGGCGGGCCCTGGACGCCGGATGGAAGGTCCTCTACGAGCCCGCGCTCGTCCTTCAGCACCCGCGCACACTGCCCACCCGCCACGCGGTCTATCACCGGATGGTCGCCCGTAACCGCGTCTGGCTGGCCAAGCGCCACCTGCCCGCCGTCCTGGCGCCCGTCTACCTCGCGGTATGGACCTTGCTCACGCTCGCCCGCACACGCTCCCTCAGCGGGCTCAGGGCCTGGGCAGGCGGCTTCCGGGAAGGGCTCCGAACGCCATGCGGGCGGCGCCAGCCGATCAGATGGGCCACGGTGTGGCGCATGACCAGGCTGGGCCGCCCGCCGATCATCTAGACGTTGCTCACGCCGTCCGCACGCTGGAGGAGGATGCCAACTGTCGCATCCATTCCGGCGTGGCCTCCGGTCGCTCGTTGATCCACTTCACGTAGCGGTCGACACCGTCCTCCATGGTGATCTGCGGGCGCCACCCGAGAGCCCGGCGCATGCGGCGGGTGTCCGCGTACCCGCCCATTGGATCGCCGGCGGGAAGGGGGCGCTCGACGAGTTCGGCGTCCGGGTAGTGCATGAGGATGCGGTCGGCGATGCTGCGGATCGTCGTCGGCCGTCCGGTTCCGATGTTCAGCACCTGGCCACCGGCGTCCGGGGCGTTCAGGGCCATGATGGTGCCGGCCGCGATGTCGTCCACGTGGACGAAGTCGCGTACCTGGTGGCCTCCGCCGTTGAGCTCCAACGGCAGCCCGAGGCTGGCACGCAGGGCCAGCCAGGCGACCACCCAGGAGTGGGATCCCTGCTTCACGGTCTGCGGCTCCCCGTACACGCTGAAGTACCGCACCACGGAGTACGACACCTGTGCAGCCTCCATGGTGATCTTCACCTGGTGCTCGCCCCAGAGCTTCGTGTTCCCGTACACCGACAGGGGCGACGTGACATCGTCCTCGCTGAACTGCACCGGCTCACCCAGCTCCACCAAACGACCGTTGCCGTAGACGCTGGCCGAGGAGGTAAAGCACAGGCGCTTGATACGGCCGGACCGGGCCACCTCATCGAGCAGCACCTGCGTTCCGTAGACGTTGGTCCGCAGTGCCTCGCGGGGTTCGCGGGTGCAGGCGGCGACATCGGCCATGGCGGCGGCGTGGATGACGTAGTCGGACTGGCCGATGACGTGCCGCATCAGGGCGCGGTCGGACACATCCCCGACCACGGTGTCCGGATGACGGGTGTCGATGCCGAACAGGTCCGAGTAGACCTCGCTCGGGTAGGCGTCGAGCTTGCCGACAGCGATCACGCGGGCCCCGGCGGCCCGGAGCTGAACGGCGATTCGGCTCCCGATGAGCCCTCCGCCGCCGGTGACGGCGACGGTTGCCCCGTCGAACTTGGCCAAGGGATCGGACAGCTTGGATGTCACGGGTGTCTCCCTCTTCGAAAGTGGTGTGTCTTCGAGCGCGCTTGCCGACGACGTGCTGCGGCGCAGCTGCCGCCGGCTCGTGGATGGAGCGGTCAAGCGGCAGTCGGGTCGGCGTCCGGCAGGGACACGATGGGCGCGGCGTGGTGGCTCAGGTCCCGGTCCACGGTCACGCCGAGGCCGACCAGCGTTCCGGCCGTGCCGAGAGCCCATAACCAGGCCATCGCGGTCCCCAAGGGGTCGATGACGATGCGGCGCTTGCGGCGGCTCACGGGGCATTCACCCCTTCGTGGCGAACCGCCCATGCCTCCAGCTGATCGGCGTACGAACTCAGCTCGTCGTAGCTGACGACCAGGATCATCTCCTCGGACGTCCCGTCCTCGTGATGCAGCACGATCGGCAGGGCACCCTGCGCGGCACGGGGGTCGTACGAGAGCCTTCCTGCCGGGGTGGCGTGGGTGACCGTGTAGGCGGGGCGCAGGGTGGAGGCGTCAGCGAGGGCCGACCATTCGTTGCCCCCGTTGGGGGGCCGTAGGTGGTACGTCAGGCAGGAGACGTCATCGGGAACGCTCACGACAACGCCGTTTCGGCCGCGCGCCATGTCGTAGGCGAGATCGCCGAGTTGGGGAGTCCAGACGGGGGCCGCGTGGTGTAACACGCGACGCCTGGCTTGGTCTTGCTCGGTGCGTCGTCCGGTCATGCCCCGGAAGGTAGGAGCCTTCCGGGGCACGAATATGAGCCGGAGGAATACGACCCCTATCCGTCCAGGTGGAAGCGGTCGGACATCCTGATGAGCTTCTCGCGAGTGGCGGTGCGCTCGGCGTACACGATCTTCCGGAGCGTGGCGCGTGCGATCGGGTGGTTACGGATGAGCTGGGGCGCGATGCGCTCGGCCTTCTCCAGCTCCGCTACAGCCTTGTCCCGGTTGCCGTCCCACAGCCAGGCACGGGCCACGTCCATGTGGTGGTGGCTGCGGCGGGAGTTCGGCAGGCGCTCGAGCACAGCCACATCCGCACGCCGGTTTATGGCCAGGGCCTTGGTCTGGTCACCCATCTCCAAAGCGACGCTGATGGAGTGGACCTCCACATTGCCGGCGGAGAAGGTCAGCGAGTGCCGGTCGTACACGGGCGCGCCGACGTACGCGTCTACCCGTTCACTGGCCGCCCGCGCGTGGCCAATGCGGTCCTCCGTCTCCCGCTGATTGCCGGCCCTAGCGGCCGAGACAGCAGCCCGCAGTTGCAGCGTCCCCCACAACCGCAGGGCGAGGGGATCGCCCTCGTCGTACTCGCTCTGGACGCTGCGCAGCGCCTTGTCTGACAAAGCCAGAGCGTCGCTCCAATCCGCGGTGGCCCACATGTCCCAGACGCGCATCCAGTCTGCGACGGCCGGCATCAGGGGGTCGCCGGAGAGCTGCGCCGACCACGCGGCGCGTTCGCACGCCATGGCAACCAACTCGGGGTGCCCCAGGGCGTGAGCCGCTGTGTGCGCGAACTTGCAGCACACGGCGTAGACGGCGAATGCCTCTTCCCGTTCGTGGCCAGCTGAGACCTCGGCGAGAGCACGGGCCTCACGGAACAGATCCGGCAGGCACCGCAGGATTGCGACGTTCGCCGCCGCATCACGCAACCGGTGCAGCCGCTTCATGTCCTGCCACAGCACCACCGACGATCGCGGCGTCCCGTCGAAGACCGGCGCCAGGTCGTAGCGGCGCAACTCCCGAAGAATCGAGGCAGCAGCGACCTGCCATTGATTCTCGGCCGGTGAGCTGCTGTACGGGCGCCCTATGAGGTCGTTGGGGTGGATGTGCAGCTCGGAGGCAACTTGGTTGAGCAGCCCGACCCTGTCCAGCTCGATCAGGCCCCGCTCCATCTTCGACACCCAGCCCTGCGACTTCCCCAGAGCGGCTGCGAGATCGGCCTGCGGCATGCCCAGCCGGAGACGGGCTCGGCGAGCGCGGCGGCCAATCTCCTCAGCTTCCTCCAACATCAGCGCACCTCCCGGCCCGCCGATGCGGGAGGGTGCCAGCAGCATTCATGGGTTCGGGGGCAAGGCATCGTGGCTCCGTCCGGTCCGCGTCATGCTCGTACTTCGAACGGTACCGACGCCGCGTGTCGCGGGGTAAGTGACTACTTGCTGCCGCCTACTCCGCCACCCGACGAAAGGCCCCCTACGACGGTCACCACAGCCAGTCAGCCACGACGCGCCCTCACTGTGACGAGCACCCGCCACGTGTGGCTCCGGCAACCACCCACCGGCATCGGCCACGCTATCCATCCCCGTCACGGCCTGCACCCTCGCCGGCCGTTGCGCTGTTCGCATGCCTGATCCCACCCCTGGCGGCTGTCGGCATCCCCGGTGTCAGACACGCAAACTAGGCAGCTCGGAGCTCTGAAGGTGCATGCGCCTGAAGTGGTAGCTGCGCGGCGGCCTTCGGCAGTGTCGGCCTGGAGGTGTTGCCGCCGGGCGGTCCGAGGTGCTTCCGGGGCCTGGTCGTCGCGCTCGGTTGGGCTTTGCGCGCTGAGTGGCGGGGGGCCGCCGCAGCGGGGCGGTAGACAGGAGCGGCGGCGGCCACGGGCCGCCAGCGCGCGGCGGCACGCGCGAGCGGGCCGCCCTTGGCAACAAGCCAACGAACAGATCGAGAAGGCCCTCATGGACGAGAGCGAATCAGCCCAATAGCCCCGCTGCCCTGGTCACGTCGCTAGGTCGCTGGGCAAACCAGCCTCGCTGATGGATCTTTGTCCGTTCGAGGTAGCCACCGTCCGGAGGGCTTACGCGGTTTCTCTCCCTGTTAGATGGCCTCCGGCAACCGGGCAACCGCCGTCCGGCATGTACAGAGTCATGCCACCCGCACACGCCCGGCGTCGGGCCCGAGTACGCCGCAATCGGAATCTACGACGGTACGGCTCGGCGCTCCTCGCGCTACTCGCTACCTTCGCATTATTCGTCGGCCTGCCTTGGCTTGTTTGGCAGGGGCCGTACTTGCTCGATGCGAAGTACATCAACGAGTCCACTGTGGGCGATGGCGCTGGTTCAGCCGCCCTCGTCACCGGCTTGCGCACCGCTCTGGTGGCCTGTGTCGCGGCCATCGGCGCCGCGCTAGCTCTCGTGTACACCGCTCGCAACTACCGACTCACCCGACGCGGACAGGTCACCGAGCGGTTCACCAAAGCGCTTGAGCGCCTTGGGTCCGATGAGATCTACGTACGCATTGGCGGGGTCTTGGCGATGGAGCAAATCGTGCAGGATGCCCCCGAGCAGGCAACTCACGCAGCTCAGGTGCTCGGACACTTCGTACGCGAACGCACCCGCGAAGCTCCTCTAAAGAGCCCCGAGGCGGACGTACAGGCGACGCTGACCGCCTTAACCCGACCCGGCTCCCGCAGCCTCGTCGACGAGCACGAGTATCTCGACCTCCGCAATCTGCGCCTCGCCTGGGCGAATCTGTCCGGTGCGGACCTCACCGAAGCCAGGCTCTCCCGTGCAGACCTCACCTCCGCCGACCTGCGCGGAGCAGACCTCAATCACGCCTGGCTGACAACCACGATCCTTATCGGTGCCGATATGTCCGACGCGGACCTCACCCACGTCAGCCTTGTGGGCGCGAACCTCACAGGCGCCGACCTGCGCGGAGCAAACCTCTCAGGTGCCCATCTGGCGACCTCGAGCCTCACAGGTGCCGACCTCACCGGCGCCAATCTCACAGGGGCAAACCTGGCGGGCGCCGACCTCACCGGTACCAATCTGAACCGTGCAAATCTTGCCTGTGCGGACCTCACCGAGGCCAAAGGAGCGACCACCAATCAGGTCTGTCGCGCACACGTCGTCGACTCAACTCGGTTGCCACCTGACATCGAGGCAGCGGTGCGCCCTCCTGCCGACTGACGACGCTGGGCAACCGCCTCACGCAGCCCTCCAGCGATCAACCCAGGCAGATTGGTCCACGCCTGGTCCACACACACTGGTCAACGGCGTGACAAGGGTGGATCAAGGTGAGACAGGCCCCATGCGAAAGGGGCGCCCCACAACCTGGGGCACCCCTTCTGACCAGCGGTCACGCTGGTTTCGGCGGAGGCTGAGGGATTTGAACCCTCGGTGACATCGCTGCCACGACGGTTTTCAAGACCGTTCCCTTAGGCCGCTCGGGCAAGCCTCCCCGCGTCGCAGCTCGTGGTGCGGCGCGGGAACAGCCTACCGGGTCGCTGTGGACGTCAGTTGTCGCCCTTGCGCTCGCCCAGGACGATGTCGACGGTGTTCTGCTTGCCGTCGCGGGTGTAGGTGAGGGTCACCTTGTCGCCCGGCTTGTGGGTCCAGATCTCGCTGATCAGGGTGGGGCCGCTGTCGATCTGGGTGTCGCCCAGCTTGGTGATGACGTCGCCCGGCTTGAGGCCGGCCTTGTCGGCCGGGCCGCCGGGGGTGACGGCCGGGGTGCCGTTGGCGCCGCTGGGGGCGATCTTGGCGCCGCCGCCGGAGTCCTTCATGTTCACCGTGGCCGAGATGACGGGGTAGATCGGCGTGCGGTTCTTGATCAGCTGTTCGGCGACGTTCTTCGCCTGGTTGATGGGGATCGCGAAGCCCAGGCCGATGCTGCCGGACTGGCCCTGGCCGCCGCCGAGTCCGCCGCCGTTGCCCGCGGACTGGATGGCGGAGTTGACGCCGATGACCGCGCCCTGGGCGTTGAGCAGCGGGCCGCCGGAGTTGCCCGGGTTGATCGAGGCGTCCGTCTGCAGGGCGCTCATGTACGAGGACTGGCCGCTGCCGCCGCCGTCACTGGAGGCCACCGGGCGCTTCTTGGCGCTCACGATGCCGGTCGTGACCGTTCCGGACAGGCCGAAGGGCGCGCCGATCGCGATCGTCGCGTCGCCGACCGCCGTCTTGTCCGAGTTGCCGAGCGGAAGCGGGCTGAGCTTCGCGCCGGAAGGGTTCTTCAGCTTGATGACCGCGACGTCGTAGCCCTGCGCGCGGCCGACCACCTCGGCGGCGTACTGCTTGCCGTCGGAGAACGTCACCGACAGCTTGCCGCTCTCGGCGGCCGACGCGACGACGTGGTTGTTGGTGAGGATGTGGCCCTGGGTGTCGTAGACGAAGCCGGTGCCGGTGCCGCCCTCACCGCTGCCGCTCTGGGCCTCGATCGTCACGACGCTCGGCAGCGCCTTGCTCGCGATGTCCGCGACCGAACCCGGGGAGCGGCTCTCCGTCTTCGGGTCGCCGGACGACGAGACCGTCGTGGAATTGTCGCTTCCGTTTCTATCGGCCACCCAGAAGCCGATGCTGCCGCCGACGCCGCCCGCGACGAGCGCCGCCGCGAGCACCGCCGCCACCAGACCGCCGGCGCGCTTGCGCGGCGGCGGGGTGGGGGCACCCCACATCGCGACCGGAGCGCCCGGCCCGCCCGCCGAGCCGGCCGGG
>NZ_JAIXMK010000130.1:0-8043 GCF_020328095.1 Streptomyces sichuanensis | reverse complement strand
GGCCGCGGAGCCGGTGCGCCCCGGGGCGCCTCCGGGCACGGGCCGGGCGCCCATGGCCAGGCCGGAGCGGTCGGCGACCAGCGCCAGGGCGCGGCGGCCGGCGACGGCGCCGCGCTTGTCGGCGAGGACGCCGCGCAGGCCGATGGACGCCTCCAGTTCGGCGCGGGCGCGGTCGAGGTTGCCGCTGCACAGGGCGAGGACGCCCAACTCGTGGTGGAAATACGCTTCTTCGCCGACTTCGCCCGCGAGCCGCGCGGCCTCCTGCCCGTGGCGCAGGCTGCGCTCCCAGGCGCCCCAGTGCAGGGCCGCCGCGAAGGCGGGCGCGGCCGTGCGGGCCAGCAGGACGGCGGCGGCGCGCTGGCCGGCCTCCTCGGCGCCGACGAGGGCGCCCAGGGTGGCCAGGATCGCGTCGGCCTCGACGGCGATCCGCTCGGGGGTCACGGACGGGTGGCCGGCCCACCAGGCGTAGTGCTGGGCGGCGGAGTGCGCCTTGTCGGCCGCGTCGTCGCCGTAGCCCTCGGCGATCAGCTGGTCGGCGACGCCGGCGGCGAGGCGGTAGTGGGCGGCGACGGTGCCGATCAGCCCGCAGGCCAGCAGCTCGCCGACGGCGGCGTCCGCGTGGGTGTCGCCGGCCAGTGCGGGCAGGTGGGCCTGGTGGGGCAGCTCGCCGCCGAGGGCGACCGCGAACCGCAGGGTCTCGCGGGCGGCCTCGCCGAGCCGGGAGGCGAGCAGGGCGGCGGGCGCGGCGGCCTGGGCGAGGGTGGGCAGCGGTGCGGTGCCGGCGGCGGGGCTCTCGGTGCCGGCGGTGGTGGGGGGCCGCTCGGCGAAGACGCCGAACTCCTCGACGGCCGCCGGGCCGGCGGCCAGGGCGTCCCTCTGTCGCAGCAGGGCGCCGGCCTGGACGAAGCGCAGTGGCAGGCCCTCGGACTCGAACCACAGGTCGGCCGCCCAGCCGGCTTCCTCGTCGGTGAGCGGCCGGTCCACGGCCAGCTCCAGCAGCTCCAGGCAGCCGGTGCGGTCCAGTCCGCCGAGGAAGACCTCTTCCAGGTGCGAGTCGGCGGAGGGTGCGGCGACGTCGGGGGTGGCGGCGAGCAGGAAGGCGCACTCGGGGGTGGCGTCGAGGAGCTCGTCGAGCGCGCTGCCGCCGAATTCGAGGTCGTCCACGACGACGACGGCGCCGATGTCGTGGACGGCGCTCAGCAGCTCGGTGCGGTCCAGGCGGTGCAGGGGTGCGTGGTGGACGGCCGCGAACAGCTCGTGCAACAGGTCGTGGGGGGTGCGGTGGTAGCCGCTGAGCCGGACGACGCCGTCGGGGGCGAGGTCCGCGCAGTCCTCGGCGACGGCGTCCAGCAGGACGCTGCGGCCGGAGCCGGAGGGGCCGGTCAGGCGCACGGAGCGGCCGCGCGAGAGCAGGCGGCCCAGTCTCTCGCGCTCCTCGTCGCGGTGGAGCATGGGCAGCTGGGGCCCGGCCTGGCGGGCGGGCAGCGGGGGCGTGGCGGCGCGGCGCAGCTCGGCGCGCTGCTCGGGGCCGTGGCGTTCGGGACGGGAGGGGAGGGCGCCGGGCGGGCAGGGCTCTATTTCGCTGCCGTCGACCGGGTTGACGGTGAGGAGGTAGTCGCCGGAGACGAGCTGGACGACGCGGACCGGCCCCTGGCCGCCGGAGCCCGCTTCCGGGCCCGGTGCGGGCTCGCGGGGCGGGCGCCGTGTGCCGCCGTCCTCGGCCGGAGTGTGCTCGTCGTCGTGGAATTCCTCGGATCCCCGGTTCGTCGGGTCCATGGTTCAGAGCCCCCAAGATGCGTGGCGTGCCGTCGTGCCCTCCGGCCTGTCCGCACTCCTTCGGCCTCCGGCCCGTGCAGCGCGGGCCGTCGGCACCGGTCCGGTGCCCGCCGTGGGCTGTCGTGGGCGGCGGGAAACCGAACAGACCTTGGCACAGTATCTACGACGGGGAGGGTGCCACGTCGCCACGGGACGTCACAGTCTCGTGAGGATCGGGGTACTCGCGACGCAGGGGGCTCACCGGGCCCGCCCGGCGCCCCCGGTCACTACGGGCTCAGACCCGCGGCAGGGGCTGCGGGGAGGGGGCGTCGACGCCGCCCCCCTCGATCGCGAGGATGCGGTGCAGCCGGGTGGCCACCAGGAGGCGCTGCATGCGGTCCGGCACTCCGCGCAGGACGAGCCGCCGGCCGGTGCGCCCGGCGCGGCGGTGGGCGCCCATGATGACGCCCAGTCCGGTGGCGTCCCAGGAGTCCAGCTCGGTCAGGTCGAGGACGAGGTCGCCCCGCCCGGCGTCGAGTGCGGAGTGCAGGACCGTACGGGCGTCCGCCGCGTTGCGGACGTCGAGGCGCCCCCCGACGACCAGTTCGGCGTGGTCGCCCCTGATGTGCATATGCGCTCCCGGGAGTGGTGCCTGATGTGGTTGTGGCTCTAAAGGACTGACTGCCTCTCACACGACAAAGTTGCCGCCTGTAAGCGAACCGACACCGAATTCACCCCACAGGGTGAAGCCCGGTGGACGGTCACAGCTCAGTGCTGGTAAAAGCCCTGACCGCTCTTCCGGCCGAGGTCGCCCGCGTCGACCATGCGGCGCATGATCTCCGGCGGGGCGAACTTCTCGTCCTGGCACTCGGTGTAGATGTTCCCGGTGGCGTGCATCAGGATGTCGATGCCCGTCAGGTCCGCGGTCGCGAGCGGGCCCATGGCGTGCCCGAAGCCCAGCTTGCAGGCGACGTCGATGTCCTCGGCGGTGGCCACGCCCGATTCGTACAGCTTGGCCGCCTCGACGACGAGCGCGGAGATCAGGCGCGTGGTGACGAAGCCGGCCACGTCGCGGTTGACGACGATGCAGGTCTTGCCGACGCCCTCGGCGAACTCACGGGCTTTGGCGAGCGTTTCGTCGCTCGTCTTGTAGCCCCGCACCAGCTCGCACAGCTGCATCATGGGCACCGGGGAGAAGAAGTGGGCACCGACCACGCGCTCGGGGCGCGACGTGGCGGCCGCGATCTTGGTGATCGGGATGGCGGAGGTGTTGGAGGCCAGCACCGTCTCGTCCTTCACCAGCCCGTCCAGGGTGCGGAAGATGTCCCGCTTGGTGTCGATGTCCTCGAAGACCGCCTCGACGACGATGTCGGCGTCGGCGGCCGCGTCGAGGTCGGTGGTCGTGGTGATCCGGGCCAGCGCCTGCTCGGCGGCCGCGGCCTCCAGCTTCCCCTTGGAGACGAACTTCTCGTACGAGGACTTGATGCCGTCCGTTCCGCGGGTGAGCGCCGCGTCCGTGACGTCCCGCAGCACGACGTCCCAACCGGCCTGCGCGGAGACCTGCGCAATCCCGGAGCCCATCAGTCCGGCCCCGATGACGGCGAGCTTCTTGGCCACGGCTGTCCCCTTACTCCCTGTGCATGTACCTGTTCATTTACGGCTCTCCGCCCGGAGATTAGCGTCCGCGGGCGCGCGGTTGGGCAGTAAGAGATGCGCGTCACGTCCCGAATGACGGACATCACACTGAGACGGCCGGGCCTGTGACCTCACGGTGCAGATGGGCCACTTGGGCCTCATTGATCACACGACGGGCCGACGGGCGCAGCCGAGGAGCCGCTCGCCGAGCAGGGACTCGATCTCGTCCAGCAGGCCGAGCGCCGCCCGCGAGGTCTCGGCCGCCGTGCGCCCCGCCATCAGCTCGCGCTGGATGAACTCGACGACGTGGCCCTGGATCCACCCCAGCTGACTCGCCACCAGGGCGGGCATCGCCCCCTCCCCCGTGCCGGACTCCTCGGCGAGCACGACGGCCACCGCCCCGACGGCCCGTTGACGCATGTCGAACAGTCGTGAGCGCAGCGCCTGCGACCGGTCGATGACGCGCATGAAGCGGTCGTAGCCGTCGATGAGACCGAGCCGCGGGGAGAGCGCCACCACTTCGGCGCGCAGGGAGCGCAGTACGGCCTCGGCCGCCGATTCCCCGGCGGGCCGGCCGCGGACGACCGTGGCCAGCCACTGGACCACGTCGTCCTCGCGGTCGAGGAAGAGGTCTTCCTTGGCGGGAAAGTAGTTGTACACGGTGTTGACGGAGACGTCCGCGGCCGCCGCGATCTCCGCGATCGTCACGGCGTCGAAGCCGCGCTCCAGGAACAGGCCGG
Source organism: Streptomyces sichuanensis (assembly GCF_020328095.1). Taxonomy (NCBI): domain Bacteria; kingdom Bacillati; phylum Actinomycetota; class Actinomycetes; order Kitasatosporales; family Streptomycetaceae; genus Streptomyces; species Streptomyces sichuanensis. The sequence goes on along the minus strand of NZ_JAIXMK010000130.1, from coordinate 3,913 downwards.
TCGCGACATCCGAGATGTGCTGCCTGGTCTGCCGCTTCTTCCGTTCCCTGAGCCCTTCGGTCATGGCCCCATCGTATCTTTGCTGCACTCGGTGAAAACTTGGGGTCATTGCAAACTTTAAGAGACTCTGCTTTTCTTGCGGCCATGGACGCACCGGAAACCCTCAGCATCCGCACCTCCGGGCTCGCCCGGACCTTCACGACGCCGCGCGGCCCCGTCGAGGCCGTGCGCGGCGTCGACCTCGCCGTCCGGCGCGGGGAGATCCTCGGCTTCCTCGGCCCCAACGGCGCGGGCAAGACCACCACGCTGCGCATGCTCACCACCCTGCTCGCACCCACCCGTGGCACCGCGACCATCGCCGGGCACGACCTCGTCCGCGATCCCACGGGAGTGCGCCGCCGGACCGGCTACGTCGCCCAGTCCGGCGGCGTGGACCCCGGCGCGTCCGTACGCGAGGAACTGGTCACCCAGGGCCGCTTCTACCGGCTGCGCACGCCGGACGCGCAGGACCGCGCGGAGGAGCTGGCGGCCGAGCTGGGCCTGGACGGCCTGCTGGAGCGGCCCTGCGGCGCACTGTCCGGAGGGCAGCGACGGCGGCTCGACATCGCCATGGCCCTCCCCCACCGGCCGGAGATCCTCTTCCTCGACGAGCCGACCACCGGGCTCGACCCCGGCAGCCGCGCCGACCTCTGGGACCTCGTCCGCCGCATCCGCTCCGAGTGGGGCACGACCGTCTTCCTCACCACGCACTACCTCGACGAGGCCGACGCCCTCGCCGACCGGCTGGTCGTCGTCGACGAGGGCGCCGTCGCGGCCGAGGGCACCCCGGCCGAGCTCAAAGCCCGGTACGCCGGCTCGCCCACGGCCACGCTGCAGGACACCTTCCTCGCGATCACCGGGCGCGGCGCCACGCCCCGGGACGCCACCCCCCTCGCCGTCTAGGAGCCCGTTCCGATGCGCCTTCTCCTCTCCGACATCGCCGTCGTCTACGGCCGCTACGCGCGCCAGACCCTGCGCTCCACGGCCGCCATGCTCTTCGGCGCGCTCATGCCCGCGCTCTACCTCGTGTTCTACGGCCCGCTGCTGACCGGCGTGCCGCTCGGCGGCTCCGGCAGCTCCTGGCAGGTCCTGGTGCCCGGCCTGCTGCTCCAACTGGCCCTCTTCGGCTCCACGTTCGCCGGGCTCGGGCTCATCGTCGAGAAGCAGCAGGGGGTGGTCGAACGGATGCGGGTGACGCCGGTGAGCCGGGCGGCCCTGTTGCTGGGGCGGGTCCTGAAGGACGCCACCCTGCTGGTCGTCCAGGCCGTGCTGCTGGTGGCAGTGGCCCTGGCCATGGGCCTGCGGGCCCCGCTGCCCGGCCTCCTCATCGGCTTCGCCTTCACGGCCGCGCTGGCCCTGTCGCTGGCGTCCCTGTCGTACGCGCTGGCCATGAAGATCCCGGTGCCGCAGGCGTTCGCCCCCGTCGTCAACGCCGTCACCATGCCCGCGATGCTGCTCTCCGGACTGCTGCTGCCGATGACGCTGGCTCCCGGCTGGCTCGACGCGCTCTCGCACCTGGTGCCGCTGCGCTATCTGGTGGACGCGGTACGCGCCGCCTTCGCCGGCGACTACACCTCCCCCGCCCTGCTGCACGGCACCCTGGCGGCCCTCGTGCTGATGGCGGCGTCGGTGGCGGCGGGTACGCGGTACTTCCGCCGGGCCGGGGCGTGACTACCCTCGGACCATGGTCAATCTGACGCGCATCTACACCCGCACCGGGGACGACGGCACGACCGCCCTCGGCGACATGAGCCGCACCGTGAAGACCGACACCCGCATCGCGGCGTACGCCGACGCCAACGAGGCGAACGCCGCGATCGGGGTGGCCATCGCCCTGGGGCAGCTGCCGGCCGAGGTCGTCAAAGTGCTCGTCCGGGTGCAGAACGACCTCTTCGACGTGGGGGCGGATCTGGCGACGCCCGTCGTCGAGGACCCGAAGTACCCGCCGCTGCGGGTCGAGCAGTCCTACATCGACAAACTGGAGGCGGACTGCGACCGTTTCCTGGCGGACCTGGAGAAGCTCCGCAGCTTCATCCTCCCCGGCGGCACGCCGGGAGCGGCGCTGCTGCACCAGGCGTGCACGGTGGTGCGGCGCGCCGAGCGCTCCACGTGGGCGGCGCTGGAGGTGCACGGCGACATCATGAACCACCTGACGGCGACGTACCTCAACCGCCTGTCGGACCTGCTGTTCATCCTGGCGCGCACGGCGAACAAGGAGCTCGGCGACATCCTGTGGGTGCCGGGCGAGAACCGGTAGCTTCTCCGGCCCCGCCCGTTCGCCGTTTGTTGTCCTCGATCGCCGGACGGGCTGTTTTTCCAGCCCGTCCGGCGATCGAGGACGACCACTGCCGGTGACGGCTACCGCAGGCCGCTGTCCACGGCCGTCATCAGCGTGCCGCTGTCACCGGACATCTCCCAGATCATCACGCCGCCGAGCCCCTTCGCCCGCAGCCAGGCGGTCTTCTTGCCGATGGACCAGGCGTCGTCGAACGTCCACCACTGGCCACCCCCGCCCGTGTAGCCGTACGTCGCGACGGTCTGCTCGTCGTGATACACGGTCAGGTTGGCGACGGAGGCGCGCAGGTTGTCGTAGCCGCGCGTGCCCGCCTCCTCCGGGAACTGCCCCGCCGCCGCGCCGCCCGCGCTCTGCCAGACGCCGTGCTCGCCGCCGTCCGCGACCTGCTGCCAGCCGCGGCCGTAGAAGGCCAGGCCGAGGACGACCTTGCGGGGGTCGGCGCCGGCGTCCAGGTAGGTCTGGACGGTCTTCTCGACGCTGAACTTCGTCGTGTACGGGTCCTTGGGGTCGGGGTGGAGGTTGCCCTGGTGGCCCGTGCGGTTCGGCTCCCAGCTGTTGTCGCTGCCCGAGCCGTGGAAGTCGTAGCCCTGGACGTTCGCGAAGTCCATGGAGTCGAGGACGCTGGGCGTGCCGTCCTTGGTGGTGATGTCCCAGCCCGCCTCGATCTTCGCCGGGTCGGCCGGGGTGAACGCCGTGAGCAGGTACTTCTTCCCGGTCGTGCCGCTCAGCGCGTCCAGCTGCCTGCGGAACTCGGCGAACAGCAGCGTGTTGTTGGCCTTGTCGTCCTTCGAGACGTGGTTGCCGGCGTGTCCCTCGGAGCCCGGCCACTCCCAGTCGATGTCGAAGCCGTCGAAGATACCGGCCGCGACGCCGGTGCCGCCGCGCCCGTTCGTCGTGGGCAGGTTGCCCTTGATGTACATGTCGATACAGGACTTCACGAACTTCTGCCGCGAGGCGTCCGTGCGGGCCACGTCCGAGAAGTACTTGCTGTACGTCCAGCCGCCGACCGAAATGTTGATCTTCAGCTTGGGGTACTTGGCCTTGAGCTTCTTCAGCTGGTTGAAGTTGCCGGCGAGGGGCTGGTCCCAGGTGTCCCCCACGCCGTCGACGGACTCGCCGGCACCGAAGCCCTTCTCGTAGTCGGCCCAGGAGTCGCCGGCACCGTCGCCCTGGCCGGGGTCCTGCGGGTTGGGGGTGGTCGCCTTGGTGACGCCGTTGAGGCAGGTCAGGTTGACCGGGTCGATGTTGGAGAAGGAGTAGTTGAGGTGGGTGAGCCGGGCGGCGGCCCCCGTGGTGTCCAGGGACTTCACGGTGTAGCCCCGGCCGTAGATGCCCCACTGCACGAAGTAGCCGACCCTGGCGTAGCCGGACGGCTGGCCGCCCCCGCCGGTGGTACGGACGTTCAGCGCGGCGCTGGCGGGCCCGGTCTGGTCGGCGGTGTCACGGGCGACGACCGTGTACGTGTAGTCGGTCCCGGCGCTCAGGCCGGTGTCGGTGTAGGCGAGCTTCGCCACCGTCGCGACCTTCGTCGGCCCCCGGTAGACGTCGTAGTCCTTGACGCCCTTGTCGTCGGTGGCG
>NZ_JAIXMK010000013.1:0-151298 GCF_020328095.1 Streptomyces sichuanensis | reverse complement strand
CATCGCCCGGACTGTGCCCCTGCGCTAGGGCGTGTCCGCCAAGCAGCACCGTACGCCCGAAGGGCGTGGCCCGCGGCGTCTGGTGCGTGCGATGGCAAGGTGGAGGGTCGCCCTCGTACCGGGCGTACTTGGGCGATCCCGGCAACGCAGCAGCGTCCGTGCCTGGGGGCACCTCCCAGCGGTAGCCGGGGGAGCGTCGTGGGCCAGGCGGGACTGTGCGGACACGCCCTAGGGGCAAGGCCCGGGGGAGGCGGGTCTGTGGGGCCGTGGCCGGCCTGTCCGGCCGGGGACGTGTTCCGGCCGGCGGGGAGACGGGGGCGCTCTCCGCGGAGGAGAACCCGGGGCGCACATCCGGGAACCGGTGACCGGTCGGCAGGCGGCCCTGGTGACCGGACCGTGCAGGCGCAGCCCCGGACCCGCCCCTCACCAGCCGGAAGGGCCCGGGCCCGGCGCCCGGCGCCCGTGGCCCGTCCGCGCCGCGTGCTGCGAAGCGGGCCGTGTCGTGGCGCCCGTACGACACGAGCCCGCCCGCCACGTCCTCCCCACCACCGGTGGACCGCTGGACGGCGTGCCGGCTACGTAATGCACCGAGCGCCCCCTCCACCACCCGCACCGCCGTGCGCCACAGAGGCACCGGCTCGGGCACCGGGGGCTCGGGCGGTCCGACGAAGGGAAGGGCCGCCGCCCCCACGCCGGACGGGCGCCATGCCCGCCCGCCGGAGAAGCCCGCCCTCCCGCACCCCACCCGCACGGCACGCGGCAGCAACCGTCCGTGCAGTGCCACGTCCGGCATCGGCTGCCACGCCGCCAGCGACTGCCGGAAGCCGGGCAGCGGGCTCCCCGCCAGCGTCGCCCGGCGGGCCCACGACGGCAGCGGAAGCCGTGGCGACGCCGTCGTGGGCTGCGACGGTGCGTGCTGTGACGGGGCACGCTCCGGGCGGGGTGACCGCCGGCGCAAGGGCCAGGAGAACATCACAGGCCCCCGTCCCCGGCGAGCGTCGTGTTGATCCGGGCGATCTCCCGCACCCACGCGCGCCGTTCCCCGTGCGGGAGGGTCAGAAGATCCGCGTACGCCCAGTGGAAGTGATAGGCGATGTACGCGACCTCCTCCCGGAGCCGGCCGGCGGGGTGCGTCACGATTCCCCCAGGCGTTCACCGGGCACGGGCTCGGGGACCGCGAACGCCGTCCCGCACGACGGGCAGGTCACCGCGCGGTCGCCCTCCAGCCCGTTGATCCGGCGGTAGCAGTCCTGGAGGTAGGCCAGGTCGGTGGCGAACAGCGACTCCACCACGCCGGCGTGGATCTCGGGCACGTTCCCCAGCCGGGTGATGACGAGGCTGAGCAGCACGACCCCCAGGTACGCCGGGTTCTCCTTGACCCGCTGGTCGATCAGTGGCGCCAGTTCGTCCCGCGCGGTGGCCAGGCGCATGCGGCCCCGGCGGTGGACGGTTCCGTCGCCGTCGACGTACCCACAGGGCAGTTCGAAGTCGAACTCGGTCTGCAACCCGGAGGTCTGCTGCGTCATCGGTTCTCCTGCCTACCGGTTCGTCGTCAGAGGATGCGCTCGCGGAACACCGTTCCGGCGGAGGTGTCCGCCGCCCACGCCTCGACCCGGACACGCCCGGCCTCGGAACCGGCCGTCAGGGCCGGGGAGGCCGCCACGCCGGTGTCGTCGCTCGGGACGACCGCGATCGGACCGCCGTCGAACGAGGCCAGGTCGTCGTCCACGACCCGGAACGTGACGTCGACCGCCGGTACGGGCGCGCCGTTGGCGTCCACCACCGTGACCTTGAGCCGCTCGGCGAACTCCGTACCGCGCAGCGCCTCCTGTCCGGCGCCCGAGAGGTAGCGCGTGTGGTCGGCGGGCCCCACGGCCGCGGTGACGGTGATGTTCTCGAAGCGGGTGTAGGCGCTCTCCTCCTCCCACATGGCCGAGATGTCGCACTCCCCGGCGAGCTTGGCGTGGAGCACGGTGCTGGTGGCGGTGCCGTCGACCGAGGTGGTCCGGATGTCGGTGGTCCTGTCGCCCTCGAACCGGGCCTCATCGCCCTTGATCGTGAAGGTGATCGTCGCTCCCTGCACCGGGCTGCCGTCCAGCCTGGTCGCCTTGACCCGCAGCGGGTTGGGGAACGGCGTGCCGACGACCGCCTGCTGCCCCTGCCCCGAGACGGGGGTCAGCTGGACCTTCGAGACGCGGAACATCTGCCCGGTGCCGGCGAGCCCGACCCACAGCGTCCCGTCCCGGTCCACGGCCAGGCTCGACGGCCCCGTCCCCTTGCCGGTCGAGATGGTCCCGGTCAGGTCCGTCGCGCCCGGGGCGAAGTAGCCGACCGCGTCGCCCGTGGGCATGGTGAACCACGCGGAGCCGTCGGGCAGCCCGTAGACGCGCTGTGCGACCGCGGGGATGTCGATGGTCCGGTGCGCCTTGGTGTCGAAGTCGTACCGGATGATCTTGGCGTCCGGAGTGGTCGCCCAGAGCACCTTGCCGCCCGTACCGGTGAGCGCGACGGACTGCGGCGTGAGCTGGGCCCCGAAGTCGATGGGGGACAGGTCGAAGTCCCCGCGCGAGGCGTCGAAGCGGACCACGCGATGGCGTTCGGGGCAACTGACCCAGTATTCCTGGGGGTTGCTGCTGTCGACGGTCAGCCCGTGCAGCGGCTTGTCGTAATCGGTCGAGTAGGAGACCCCGCCGTCGGTGTCGATGAAGAGCAGTGCCCCCTTGCCTTCGAGTGTCGCGACGACGCGCCGGGCTCCGGCGCTGTCCGACCCCAGGGCCATGGCGCGGGTGGCAGCCGCCTGCCCGGAGCTGTGCAGCGCGTAGCGGCCGTCACTGGTGCACGCGAGGGCGTGTCCGGCCGTGTCGTCGTGGATGTAGGTCCAGACGGCCTGGTCCCAGAGCACCAGGTCCTCCGCCTTCTTGCCCGAGTAGATCGGCTCGAACACCTTGCTCTCGTACGGGCTGCGCGGCGCGAAGCGGCCGATCTTCGCGTCGGCGGTGATGAACCAGATGTTCCTGTCGGTGGGGCTGTAGGCGAGCGCCACGGGCTTGGCGTTCCCCGTGAGGTCGTATGTGTTGCCGGGTCCGGACGGCACGGCGGGGCTCCTCTCGTGTCGCGGTGGGGGGTTACGCCTCGTCGTCGTCCAGGTCGTTGCGCACGCTGAGGACCACGGTGGTGGGCGGTTCGTTGTCACCCCAGCCGATCTTCAGGACGACGTCCTCCTCCACCTTGCCCGCCTGCACGGCGGGGAAGGCGACCTGGCCGGTCCAGTCCGTCTCGATGACGCATTCGCGGCGGCCGTCGAGGAACGTCGCCTCCTGGGACGTGATCCGGCAGGTGAGAGGGATTCCCGGGGTCGGGCTGGCGCCGGCCATGAACTCGGCGACGAGGGGAACCTCGGCCACGGAGCCCGGGGCGATGCCCTTGACCGGCTGGACCAGCATCTGGGTCTTGCCGAGGGCGGACTTCCCCTCTGTGGGGATCGGGTACTTGCCGATCTTGTTCGTCTTGCGGTTGGTGTACCAGATGACCTGGTCCGTGTCGTCGATGCAGATCCCGTATGCCTCGCTGCCCGGGGGCAGTGCCGGGGTGGGAAGGGGCGGACGGGAAACGTCCTTGTCGAAGCAGTAGATCTTGTCGGTGCCGGCCACCCAGATGTTGCCGTCCGGGCCGAATGCCAACTGACGGGGCTCGCCGTTGATGGTGGAGCTCGTCTTCCACGACTTGTTCCTGATGTCGTACCGCAGGATCTGGTTGGGGCCGCTTGCGCTGATCCAGAGGTACGGATTTTTTGCGGTGCCTTCCTGGATGATGCCGGAGATGACGTGAATGGGCTTCTGGCTGCCGCCTCCCGGGAGCGGAATACGCCGCCACTGTGCGTCGTCGGCGGCCGGGGTGTACCAGTACAGGCCGTTGGTCTTCCTGTAGGGCCTGTCGTGCGCCTGCCCGGTGACCCAGTAGGTGTACTTGGTCGGCGTGTCCGGGTCGTTGACGGTGGCCGCCACCGACCAGAGCCATGTGTTGAACGCGTCGGTGTCCGTGGGGAGCGAGTGGTAATTCGCGCCGTCCTGCCCCACCTCGACGTAGCCCACGTTGGTGTGCACGGGCTCGGCGAACAGAATGTAGTCCTTGACCGGGGACGACGGATCCTCGCTGGTCTTGAACCGCACGCTGGTGATGGTCTGCGCCCGGGCGTCGGGCTGGAGATTGTGCTTGTTGATGATCCTGAGCCGGTCGACGTCGAACTCGTAGATGGGGTCGTAATCCTGCGGTCCCGCGGGCGAGGCGAACCACACGACCTTCCGGTCCGTCGGATCCTTGATGATTCCGGCGGTGTACTGCGGAATGAGATCGGTGTGCGCGGTCTGGGCGGACGGATCGCTCCTGCGGATCTGCACGAGGGCGTTGTTGTCGGTCGTCACCCACAACCAGCGATTCGGTCCGATCGTGATGGAGTGGGGGACTTTGGTGCCGCCGGTCTGGTCGATCGGGAATTCGTCGATGGGCATGGGCGATCCTCCGGATCCGTTCTGATTTCGGTTCACGGCTGTTCGCGTCGCACCGCACCGCCGTCGGCGGGATGAAAGTGCCGGAAGCACATGCCAGAGCGGCGGTGCGTGGAAACCGATGCTAGCGGCTCGGACGTGCTCGTCAACAGGCCGCAAAGCCGGGGGGATCGCTCTTTCGAGCCACTTCACCCGAGGTGCTGAAGGGGCGTCCCCTTCGCCGGAGAGCTGGAATTCGATATTCCGTCCGGCGGGAAACGTTTTTTCGTGAGGATGCCGCTCCATGGCGAGAATCTGCCGGTTGCCCATTGCGTGAAGAAAAGTGATCGGCCAGTCTTCGGGCATCGCCTCAAGATGGTGAGGAATCATGCACCGGAGCGATCACATTCACTTGGGTGAGCATTCTTCCGGGCCCACGCGCCGGCCCGCCGCGGCGCAATCCCCGCCGTCCCCACGGGCAGTCGTGGCCACGCTGCAGCCCAGGGTGGGCAACGCGGCCGTCAGCAGACTGATCGGCGACGCACCACTCGTCGTCCAGCGCATGCCCCGCCCCGCGCGCACGGCCACGTTCGGCCGCTGGGAGAACGAGGTCGTGTGGGAGGGCCCCGTCTGGGGCGCCTTCGACCGCACCGGCGGCGGCCGGTCGGTGCACGTCACGCTGGGACCGGGCTCCCGCGCTCCGGAACGCAGCTACGGCGGCTCACCACCCGACCCCAGGGAGTGCACCGTCGTCAACGCCCTCATCGCCCGCGACGGCGGGGGCTGGGTCCGCGGCCACCTCTGGAACGACCACCTCGGCGGACCCGGCACGTCGTGCAACCTCACTCCCATGACGTCCGCGACGAACAGCCAGTTCAACAGGGGCTTCGAGGAACCGCTCAAGAAGATGCTCTGGGCGTGCATGCGGCACGCGCAGGACAACCCGACGGCGGAGCACTGGTACGGGGTGCGCTTCCACGTGACGGCGGAGGGGCGGCGGTCGGACACGAAGGGGGATCCGGACCACCACGTGGCGCAGGAGTTCGACCACGCGGCGCGCTACGTCAGGAAGGACAAACGGACCGGTGTGCTGACGCTCGCCGGGGGCACCGTCCCCGCGGGCTTTCCGGCCGAACTGCTCTGACGGATCCCGCACCACGTGCACCGGCCCGTCGGGCTGAGGGAAGGCCACACGGAGAGGCCCCGCCATGCGCGCGCATCACCCCGCCAGGAATCCCGTTCCCATCGAGAAGAAGGCCGCGGCACGCGCCGTCCCGGTCTCGCCGCCGCCGTCGCCGCAGCTCTCGCCGCGCGACCTCCTCGCCCGGCAGCGCGCCGCCGGGAACGCGGCCGTCGCCCAGCACGTCCAGCAGGCCCTCGCCTCCCGGGGACGGCCCCTCGCCGACCCGCTGAGGTCGGAGATGGAGGCCCGCCTCGGCGCCGACTTCTCCGGGGTACGGCTGCACACCGACGCCGCCGCCCGGCGCTCCGCCGCCGAACTGGGTGCCCGTGCCTACACCTCCGGCGACCACGTCGTCATCGGCGACGGCCCGGTGAACCGGCGCACCCTGGCCCATGAGCTCACCCACGTCGTCCAGCAGCGCCGGGGCCCGGTCGCCGGCACGGACAACGGGGCGGGGCTCCGGATCAGCCATCCGCACGACCGGGACGAACGCGCCGCCGAGGAGAACGCGCGCCGGGTGACGAGCGGACCGGCACCGCTACGCGGCGGCACCGCCGGGACGACGCTCCCGCCGGACCGGTTCGCCGCCCCCACCGTGCAGAGGGTGATCCACCAGGAAGCCAGCTACACCGTGGAAGCGGGCGGCAGGACCTCCCTCACACCCCGCGGCGACATCGACGTCGAGGAGCACGGCGGCGAGACCTGCGTCCGCGTCTACCAGACGGTCTTCGCACCGGTCATGGGCGCCGGCCGTCACAAGGACGTGCAGCAGCACGGCGGCGGAGCCATCGACTTCCGCAACCAGAAGGGCTCCGGCTGGCTCAACATGGGCCGTCCCTGGCGGGCGATGCACTACATGCGCACCTACCAGGACCAGAAGAACCGCGCGGCCCCGAGCGGCGCCGGCGTACCCACGGCGCAGACCACGTCACTGGTGCGGTCCTTCCTCGTTCCCCTGGAGACCTACCGGCAGGTGACCGGCCACGCGGTCAGCGAGCAGCAGATCAATGCCACCCACGACCCCAGGAACCTCAACCAGAGCACGGACAAGGTGAAGGACACCGACCAGTACGAGGTCCGCGGCATCTGGATGGCGCAGGTGGCCGCCACGGCCGTACCGGACTCCCTCGTCACCTATGCCCCGGACGGCCTGGTGGCGGAGCTCCGGAAGGACTCCCGGCACGGCCGGGTGGAGCCGCTGAGCTCCCTGCTGGGCCGCCTGGGCATGCCGGACCTCCAGGACTTCCCCGAGTACGGGCCCGCCGGGCCGCCACGGCGTGACGGCCTGGTGCTCCCGCTCGACAAAGGCAAGATGCCCGCCGATTCCGCCCAGAGGCGACACGTCCAGCGCCTCGACCGGCTCCTCGCCGACGCCTTCCCGAAGGACGGGAACACCAGGACCCGCCGGGCGGCGACCGCCCGGACCGAGCTGAAGCGGATGTGCGGTCTGTCAGCGGTCGACGACCGTGACATCGACTGGGCGGGCCTGCGCGATCGCGTGTTGCGGGCGATGAACTACGCGGGGATGCCCGCCGTGCTCGCCGGGGTCTACCACGAGGCCGGCGCGCAGGGGGACGACGACGCCTTCCCGGCCCGGGACCTGGAGATCAAGGAATAGCGTTGCCGCGGGAGGCGGTGCGGCGGCCTCCGACCAGCAGCAGGATGTTCGCGAGCAGGAAGAGCGGCCAGGGCGTGGTGATGAGGATGACGGCGTCCACCACGCCCCAGATCCCCAGCGCCCACGCGATGAACGGCGGTGGTGTGATGCCGCGGTGGTCCAGCCACAGGACGGTCAGGCCGACCACGACGAGCGGCGGGCCGAAGCTTTCCAGGGACAGCCACAGGGCACTGTTGGCCGGGCTCATGTCGGAGAAGTCCTCGCCCCACAGCGCCCCGCTGAACCACTCCCCGGCGTGGCGCGCCGCCCCCTCCAGCGTCAGGGCGAGGAGCGTGTGCGCGGCGCCGAGTAACGCAAGGAGCCAGCCGGCAGATTTGATCATTTGAACTCTCCCATCTGTGGGATGCGGAGCCGCTGTTGGGATGCGGGCCGCGGCTTCACCCAGAGTTTCGGAACCAAGAGTTTCGATACCCTTGGTTTCGTATGATGCACCCATGCCTGCACGAGAGCAACCCAGAAACCCGGGGGGCCGCCCCCGGGACAGCCGCGTCGACGACGCCATCGCCTCCGCCGTTCGCGAGTTGCTGACCGAGGTGGGATACGCACGGCTCACGATGGCCGAGGTCGCGGCGCGAGCCGGCGTGGGCAAGGCGGCGATCTACCGGCGTCACGCCACCAAGCAAGAGATGATCTTTGAAGTGCTTCTGCCGGACCGGTTCCTGGCCGTGGCACCCGACTGCGGATCGCTCCGCGCAGACCTGGCCGCCGTGCTCGCCGAGATCGCCGACAGCATGGCCGTTCCGCCGCAGGGGACGGTCCCGGGACTGCTGGCCGACATCCACGCCGACCCCGCGCTGCGTGACCGGTTCGACGAGAAGTACCTCGGGGCCCAGCGCCAGACCCTCACGGAGATCCTGGACCGCGCGACCGCACGCGGCGAACTCGCCGACCGCCCCGACCCGGCCGTCCTCAACGCCCTGCTGGTCGGCCCCGTCTTCGCCTGGCTGTTCCTGCTGTCCGAATCCCCCGGCCAACTCCCCGCCCTGACCTCCGCACTTCTCGACGCGGCACTCGCCCTCACCCGGCCCGGCCAGAGGTGGCCGGGAACGCGATGCTCGACCCCTACGTCGCGCGCACCATCCGGGACACCCCGGCCGACCTGATCAGCGTCAAGGTGGGCATCAACATCGTCAGCACCGCATCGTTCCGCCGGCGCACCTTCGCCCCGGCGGTGCACGGCCACGGCGTGCACCCGAACGCGGCCGGCTACCGGCGGATGGGCAAGCGGTTCGCGGACGTCGGCCTGGGGGCGCTCACCGGCTGACTGGAGCGCTTGGACACACCGGCGGGGTACCGAGAACACCAGTTGGCGGCCCCTGGCGACGCAATCGGTCCGTCACGCGTCGAAGCGGTGGCGGGAGGTCTCGATGTGGCCGAGGTACCGGTGGGTCCAGTCGCACAGTCCGTCGATCGTCACCCGCAGGGCCTGGCCCGGACCGGTGAGGGCGTACTCGACCCGCGGCGGCACCACGGGGTGCACCGTCCGCTCGACCAGACCGTTGCGTTCGAGCATGCGCAGGTTCTGGGTGAGCATCTTGTGGCTGATGCCCTCGATCTCGTTTCGCAGCTCGCTGAAGCGCAGGGTGTGCTCACCCAGGGCTTCGATGATCAGAAGCGCCCATTTGTTGGCGACGTCAGAGAAGATCTCGCGCGCCAGAGAGTCCGCGCGCCTGAGGTCCGCTTCGTCGGGCGAGCCCGTGAACTGCTTGGTCACCATGAGGTTCCTCAGTCACTGAAAAGTGCGTTCTTCCACGTCAGCGGCCAGTCTCCTACGGTTCCTCAGTAACCACAAGAGACCAGGGGTGTCCTGGTCCGGGGACGGGCGAGCCCGCGGGCTCCCGTGACAAGGAGGCGGGCAACATGGCCATCACACTGGTGAACCCGAGCGGATTGCCCACGGTCGATGTCTACCGGCAGGTGTCGATCGCGACGGGGACGAAGCTGGTCTTCATCGCCGGGCAGGTCGCCTGGGATGCCAAGGGGCTGACGGTCGGCGAAGGCGACCTCGCCGCGCAGGTCGAGCAGTGCTACATCAACATCGCCACCGCCTTGGCCGAGGTCGGCGGCTCGTTCGACGACGTGGCGAAACTGACCGTCCACGTCGTCGACTGGACGCCCGACAAGATGCCCCGGCTCCTGGAGGGGATCCGTCGGGCGTCCGCGAATCTCGGGGTCACCCCGGTCCCGCCGGCCACGCTGCTGGGCGTTGCGGCACTGGACGTCCCCGACCATCTCGTGGAGATCGAAGCCGTCGCAATCCTCGACTGAACCGCGGGGAGATCCGAGCGCGACCCGTCAGTGTCCTCGGCGGGCGTTGAGCCGGGCGGCCTGGCGTGTCAGGTGGTCGCGCTCGGCGAGGTTGGATGCCTTGTGGGCCGCCTCGGCGTACAGCCGTGCCGCCGTCGCCAGGTCGCCGTCGCGCTCGTGGAGGTACGCCGCCACCGCGGCGTGGCGGGGCAGTGAGGCGTCCAGTGCCGCGAGTGCCGCCAGTCCCGCGCGCGGTCCGTCGGCCTCGCCGACGGCCACGGCGCGGTTGAGCCGGACGACGGGGTTGTCGGTCAGGCGCGTGAGCTCGTCGTACCACTCGACGATCTGCACCCAGTCGGTCTCCTCGGCGGTGGGCGCGTCGGCGTGGAGGGCTGCGATGGCGGCCTGGGCCTGGAACTCGCCCAGCCGGTCGCGGGCGAGGGCCGCCTGCAGAATCGCGACGCCCTCGGCGATCACGTCGGTGTCCCACCGGGCGCGGTCCTGCGCGGCGAGCGGCACCAGGCTGCCGTCGGGGGCGGTCCGGGCAGCGCGCCGGGCGTGGTGGAGCAGCATGAGAGCGAGCAGACCCGCCACCTCGGGGTGGTCGACCCGGGCCGCGAGCTGCCGGGTGAGCCGGATGGCCTCCGCGGCGAGGTCGACGTCGCCGGAGTAACCCTCGTTGAAGACCAGGTAGAGGACGCGCAGCACGGTGGCCACGTCGCCGGGCTGGTCGAACCGCACGCCGGAGACCGTGCGCTTGGCCCGGCTGATCCGCTGCGCCATGGTCGCCTCGGGCACCAGGTAGGCCCGGGCGATCTGGCGGGTGGTGAGCCCGCCGACGGCGCGCAGCGTGAGCGCGACTGCGGACGTCGGCGTCAGCGACGGATGGGCGCACAGGAAGTAGAGCTGGAGCGTGTCGTCCACCGCGGGTGCGGGCCCGGGCGCCGGCTCCTCCGCGACGAGGTCCTCACGCCGGCGGCGGGCGGCATCCGCCCGCATCGCGTCGAGGAACCGGCGCCAGGCCACGGTGACCAGCCAGCCCTTCGGATCCCGCGGCGGGTCGGCGGGCCAGACGCGGACCGCCTCGACCAGCGCGTCCTGCACGGCTTCCTCGGCCGCCGCGAAGTCGGCTCCGCGGCGGACGAGGATGGCGAGCACGCTCGGCGTGAGGCTGCGGAGCAGGGCCTCGTTCATCGATGAGGGCACTCCGTGACGGTGGGCGACGCGGTCAGGAACGGGCGCACCTCCAGCCACTCGTGTATCGGCTTGCCACCCGCCCCGGGGGCGGCCGACAGTTCCCCGGCCAGCTCGACGGCGCGTTCGTAGCTGTCGACGTCGATCACCATCCAGCCGGCGATGAGGTCCTTGGTCTCCGCGAACGGGCCGTCGGTGACCGGCGGGCGCCCCTCACCGTCGTAACGGACCCACGCTCCCTCGGGGGCGAGCGCCTGACCGTCGACGAATTCGCCGGTCTTCTCCAGCCGGGCCGCGAAGTCGTTCATGTACTGCATGTGCGCCGAGATCTCCTCCGGCGTCCACTGGTCCATCGGCACGTCGTTGACCGGGGCCGGGGCGCCGCGGTAGTGCTTGAGCAGCAAGTACTTGGCCATCGTGTTTCTCCTCGCTGGTGCGACCCGGTGTGGTCGCGTTCATGGCGGGGACGGAGCCGGTCACAGGTTCTCGACATCGCCGTCCGATTTTTTCCTGTCCAACGAACGGCGCCGGGAGCGGGTGCGTGTCGCCTGACGACGGACGGTGTCCAGGGGGCGCTCGGATCAGGCGAAGTCGGTGGCGGGTTCGGTGGCATAGCGGCTCATCGTCCGGATGTTCGCCTGCGGGGTCAGCGCCTTGTCGCCGGCCATCATGTCCTGCAGGTCCCGGAAGTACTGCACGTACAGGTCCGGTGTGAGAATGCTGAGCATGACGGCCGGTTGATCGGTCACGTTGGCGAACGTGTGCGGGGCTCCGAGCGGGACCATCACCAGCGTGCCCGCGGTCGCGTCGTGGTCCCTGTCCCCGACCGTGAACCTCACCGTGCCGGAGATGACGTAGAAGCCCTCGTCGTGCCGGGCGTGACGGTGCTGCGGCGGTCCGGGGGTATCCGGGGCGAGGACGGACTCGGTGAGCCCGAGGCGATGCCCGGTGTTGCTGCCGTCTTCGAGGACCCGCATGCGCGTGGTGCCCAGGAGGATGTTCTCCCCGTCGCCCGGACCGACCACCGATAGGGTGGGGTCGGCGGTGGGTCGGCTGGTCTTCGGTTCATCGGACATGCTGCGATTCCACAGCCCGGGCACCGAGGCCGTCCAAGACCTGTTCCATGACGCCGATACCGTACGAGTATCGTCGCACTATGGAGCTACGTCTGCTGCGCTATTTCGTGGCCGTCGCCGAGGAACTCCACTTCGGCCGGGCCGCCGCCCGGCTGCACATGAGCCAGCCACCCCTGAGCCGGGCGATCAGGCAGCTGGAGACCGAGGCCGGCGCTCCGCTGTTCGACCGGTCGCCTGCCGGTGTGACCCTCACGTCAGTGGGAGCGGTACTGCTCGATGAGGCGCGCGCCCTGCTCGACCAGGCCGAACGGGCACGCGTGCGCGTGGCCGCGGCGGCAGCCGGCACCGCGACCCTCACCGTCGGCATCCTGGGCGACGGCACCGACCCGAGCGCAGCACAACTCGCCCACGCCTACCGCCGGCAGCATCCACGGGTCGAGGTGCGCATCCGCGATGCCGGGCTGACCGACCCCACCTGCGGGCTGCACGCCGACGCGGTCGACGTCGCCCTGACCCGCGGGCCGTTCGACGAGACCGGCCTGACCGTGCACGAGCTGCGCGCCGACCCCGTGGGAGCCCTGCTGCGCGCCGACGATCCGCTGGCCCGCCGTGACAGCCTGAAGCTGGCCGACCTGGCCCACCGCCGCTGGTTCCGGTTCCCGGAGGGCACCGATCCCCTCTGGCAGTCGTACTGGAACGGCGGGGAGCCTCGCGAGGGCCCGGTGGTGCGCGCACTCCAGGAATGCCGGCAGGCCGTGCTCTGGAACGGCACGATCGGCATGACTCCCCTGGGCCACGAGCCGGGAGAGGGACTCACGGTGGTGCCGCTGATCGACATGCCGCCGAGCCCTGTGGTGGTGGCATGGAACGCGGGCGACACCCGTCCACTGATCCGCTCGTTCCTCCGGATCGCGATCGCCGCCCACCGCACCTGAGCGGTGGCGTCAGACCAGAACGTCCTTGTAGAAGAGGTTGGAGCGGCGGTCGCCCGGGTCGCCCGAGGCGAAGCCGAGGAAGAGACGGACGTCGCCGGCGACCGTCTGGTAGACGGCCAGGCCCTCCGGCTCGCGGAAATCGAGGGTCGAACCGGCCTTGGTCAGGACGGGACCCTGCTTGATGGTGCCGGTGTTCATGTCGATGCTGGTGATCTCGGAATCGACGATCCAGTTGCCGTCGGCATCCTTGCCGTTGGTCTCGTAGTCCTCGCCCGTCATGACGTAGAGGTACTGGCCGTAGGCGGCGTATCCCTGGAACTTGGACGACAGTGTGGGCAGCGTCGGCTGCTTGAAGTCGGCCAGCGGGTTGCTGAAGTCGCCGTTCGTGGCGGCGGCGAGGTCGTAGACGGCTATGTGCTTGCCGTCGCTGAGGTGGTAGCGGACGACGAGGCGGTTGTTCACCGGGTCGATGGAGCAGGTGTGCTCGGAGGCGGCGGCGACGGGCGTGTACGTGACCAGCGCGGAGGACGTGTTCGACAGCGTCGTGCCACTGGTGAACCTGAAGCGGGCGAGGCGCCGGCCGTAGCCGCCGTCGGAGTCCACCTCCGTCCACAGGTAGGTGGAGCTGCCCACGCCCTGCGCGCCGAAGGCGACGCCGTGGCCGAAGCCGGTCAGGTGCATGTGTCCGACGTAGGTGCCCGAGAAGTCCAGCTGGGTGATGCACAGGTCTCCGGCCGCTTCCGCCGTCCCGTTGCGCCGCTGTGCCACGAACAGGCGCCGGTTGACGTTGTCGAAGGCGAATCCCTGCTGAACCGTCACGTCGTGCAGCGGCTTGCCGCGGTACAGGTCGGTGGACGGCTGGGTCAGGTCGAAGCGCTGCGAGGCGGGGACGGCCGCGGAGGCGGGGTACGCGGCCGTGCCCAGGCCGAGCGCGGCCAGGCCCAGTCCGGAACCGGCGCGGAGCAGGGAGCGGCGGCTCGGGCCAGCGGTGCGGGTCATGTGTCTCCTTCAGAGCGCGGCGGCCGGTGGGGCACGGTCCTCCCGCAGCCCAGGTCAGAGGTGGTGCCGGAGGGGCGAGTGGGAGGGACCCTACGACATGGCCCCGCTCACCGCACGTCCCAGGGGCAGCGGAGGACCGGTTACACGCACATTGCCCGATTGCCCCGGCCGACGGTGCTCGCTCCGCCCTGGTGCGTCCGTGCGCCGGCCGATGGTACGCATGGTGCAGTGCTCGTTGTCCGGCGAGGAGGAACGGCCATGAACATCCCTGGTCCCGCACCCCGGGCGGACGGTGGGGTCGGCGCCGTGACGGCAGCGGGCGGGCTGCACCACTACCAGTTGCAGCTGCACGCCGAGTACGGTCCCGTCGTGCGGTTCCAGCTGCCGGGCACGGACGTTGCCGTGTCGGTGGCGGATCCCGTGCTGCTGGAGGCCACGGCGCACATCGACAAGCGCCCGGAGAAGCTGTTCGCGTTCCTGGCTCCCTTCTTCGAAACCGGGAACCTGCAGGTGATGCCGGCCGGTGAGCATGCCCCATGGCGGCGTCTGCTGCTGTCGGTGCTGGCCGGGCGGCCTTCCCACGAGCGGCACTTCGCACGGTTCACGGCGCTGACGACCGAGCTCGCCGACCGCTGGGCCGGGCAGCGCGACGACGAGCCCGTGGAGCTGCAGCAGGACCTCACCGAGCTGTCCCTGCGCATGATCTGCGAGTACGCGCTGGGAGGGCAGGTCGCCGACCCCGACGGTGTGGTCGCCGCTTTCGAGGAAGTGCTCACCGAACACCTGGGCCGGCTCTATCACGTGCAGGACACCGGCCCACCGGAGGAGCGCACCGGGCGGGCACAGGAGGCCCTGGCCCATCTGCGCGCGACGGTCGGCCGAGTGGTGGCGGCCCCTCGCTCCGGCGGTCGTACGGACAGAAGCGATCTGATCGGCACGCTCGTCGAGGCCGGTGAGGACCCGGCCCGGATCCGCGACACCGTCATGGTGACGATGCTGGCCGCCCACCACACGACCGGGGTGGCCGTCTCATGGGCCCTGCACCTGCTCGGACGGCATCCCGAGGTGGCCGAACGCGTCGCCGGCGAACTGGACCGCGTGCTGGGTGACCGGCCGGCGCCCGGGTACGCCGATCTGCGGCGACTCGCGTACCTGGGGATGGTCCTCAAGGAGTCGATGCGGCTCTACCCGCCCGGCCCCTACGGCGCGCGGGAGACGACCGAGGCCCTCGCCCTGGGCGGTTACGAGGTCCCGGCCGGAGCAACGATCTTCTATCCGATCCGGGCCGTACACATGAACCCCGCCTACTGGCCCCGGCCGGACAGGTTTCTGCCCGAGCGATTCACTCCGGAAGCGGTGGCCGAGCGGCCGAAGCTGGCCTACATCCCCTTCGGGGTCGGGCCGCGCAGCTGCGAGGGCGCCGGCCTGGCCATGGTGGAGGCCGAGTTGGTGCTGGCGGTGCTGCTGAAACGCTTCCGGTTCCGGCCGGCGCCGGGCCACGAGGTGATCCCCGTCGAACGGTTCGTGCTCTGGGCGGCCGACGGCATCCGCATGATGGTGAGTCCACGGCTCCCCGAGTAGGTGGCCGTGAGCCCGGCCGTAATTCGTTTGACCTGGCCGGACGGGCGACGCTGCACTGTGGCGGGGCCACGAGTGGTGGTGCCGGCAACCGGGGAGGCAGCGGCAGCAATGGAAATCCGTCCCACGACCGACCAGGACTTCGACGTCTTCGTCGACACTCTTCATGCCGCGTTCGGGCGCTTCCCGGAAACCCCGGCCGAGGGCGGCGGCGGGGTCTGGTGGTCGGCGCTCGAAATGGACCGCAACCTGCTCGCCATTGCGGCGGACGGGCGGCCCGTCGGCACCGCCGGTGCGTACTCCTTCGAGCTCACCCTGCCCGGTGAGATCCTCGTCCCGGCCGCCGGGGTGAGCGTCGTCGGCGTCCTGCCCTCGCACCGACGCCAGGGCGTGCTCAGCGCGATGATGCGGCATCAGCTCACCGAGCTGCGGGCCCGAGGGGAGTTCCTCTCCGTCCTGCTGGCCTCCGAGGCCCTGATCTACCGCAGGTTCGGCTACGGACCGGCGACCTACACGGCGCGGCTGACGGTGCCGCGCCACCGGGCCGCCCTCGCCCTCCCACGGGCGCGCGGCACCGCCGGCGCACCGGCGACCGGTGCGGACACCGGCTCGGTCGAGGTGCTGCGCAGTGCCGAGTGCGGCGGGATCCTGGAAGAGGTCTACGACCGGTACCGCCGCGCCCAGCCCGGCGCACTGTCCCGGCCGCACCGCTGGTGGGCCGTGCGCGCGGGGCAGCCCCCGATCGCGCCGACGCCGCGCTACGCCGCCGTCCACCGGGACGCCGACGGCGCCCCGGACGGGTACGCCAGCTACTCGGTCGAGTCCGGCACCCTGACGGTCGACGAAGTGATCGCCACCGACGACGCCGTCTTCACGGCCCTGGCCCGGTTCGTGCTCGGACACGACCTGGTCACTCAGGTCGTGTTCAAGCACGTCCCGCCCGGGCACCCGCTGCGCTGGCAGCTTGCGGACTTCCGCGCCGGCGAGGTGAGCGAGGACACCGACTGGCTCTGGGCGCGGCTGCTGGACGTCCCGCGTGCGCTGACCGCGCGCGGCTGGTTCACGGACGGCGAGCTCGTCCTTGACGTCGACGACCCGTTCCTCGGCGAGCACGGCCGCTACCTGCTGACCGTCCGGGACGGCAAGGCCGACTGCGTTCCGACGGACCGGGAGCCCGACCTGTCCCTGGACGTGAGCGACCTGGGCTCGGTCTACCTCGGCGGGACCGCCCCCAGCACGCTCGTGCGTGCCGGACACATCCGGGCCCACCGCCCGGGCGCGGCCACCCTCGCTGACGCCCTCTTCCGCGCCGACCGCCCCCCGCACTGCCTGCACTGGTTCTGATCGCGTCACAGCGGCTGGGAGCGGGCGGGGATAATGAGGGGGTGCACTCTCCCGCCCCGCCCCCTCCCGGCCTTCCGGACCTTTCCGGCAAGCCGGACGCGTACCCCGTCTCCGATGTGGCGGCCTACCTGGCAGGGGAGTGGACCGTCGAGCGCGCCTTGTCCGACCTCGCGTCGGAAGCCGGCGGCTCCTTCCGCGGCACGGCGGTGTTCGAGGCGTCGGGAGACGGCCGGCTGCTGCACACGGAGAACGGCGAGCTGTGCTGGGACGGCACGACGGGCCGGGCCGGCCGTACGCTCGTGCTCCTGCCCAGGGCGGACGGCACCTGCGACGTCACCTTCGCCGACGGCCGGTTCTTCCACGACCTGGATCTGCGCACCGGAAGCTGGACCGTCTCCCACCCCTGCGCGGCCGACCGCTACGAAGGGATGTTCACCGCCGTCTCCCACGACGCATGGACGGTGCACTGGCGCACGACCGGCCCGTCCAAGGACCACCTGCAACGCAGCGTCTACCGAAGGGTGAGCCCTGCGTCCCGGGCCACACCGACGGTCTGACGAACGGGGCCCCCGGGCGGTCCGCGACGCCCGGGAGATGCCGATGGTGCCGGCAGGCCGTCGCGGACCGCTCTCACAGCACTAGACGGCAGGCGGCTTCCGTGCCGTCAGGACCGTGTCCCCGCTGGCCGGGACGACGCTCATGGCGATGTCCTCGAAACCGGCCTCCACAGCCCACTCCCGGCAGGCGCTCCGCGTGTACTCCGAGCCGGTCGGGGTCATCATCAGCATGTTCAGGCTGAGCACCAGCTGGGGCGCGGTCGTCCGCCCGTCGTCGATCATCGGGTCGTACACCAGCAGGTACCCGCCGGGGCGCAACGCCTCGTACGCGCGGGCGAGGAGCAGCACGCGTTCCGCGGCGCCCCAGTTGTGCAGGACGTGGCCGATCACGACGCAGTCGCAGGCGGGCAGCGGGTCGCGGAAGAAGTCACCCGCCCGGAAGGCGGCGCCGGCGGCCGTGCCCAGCCGCCGCATGTGCTCGTCGAACAGCGGCTCAAGCTGCGGCAGGTCGAACACCGTGGCGGTGAGGTGCGGGTGCGCCCGGACGAGCCCGGCGGCCACCGTGCCCCGGGCGCCGCCGAGGTCCACCACGTGCTTGACGTCCTGCCACGGCAGCAGGCGGGGCAGTTCCCGCAGGACGGAGCTGCTGGCGCCGTCCATCGCGTCGTGGAACCAGCGGGCCCGCTCGGAGTGGTACTCCTCGCCGAAGATCTCGTCCTGGCCCGGGCCGCCGGAGCGGGGCCTGCCGTCCCGCAGCGCCTCGGCCAGGTGCAGCCAGCGCGGGTAGAGGTCCTCGGACTGGAGCCGGACCAGGTCGCCCAGATAGCGGGGCCGGCTCCGGACGAGGTACTCGGTGGCGGCCGGCCCGTTGCGGTAACGGTCGCCGTCACGTTCCAGCAGCCCGAGCACGGTGAGCAGGTCGAGGAAGTCGGCGGCACCGCGCGGATGGAGCCCGCAGCGGGCGTGCAGCTCCTGCGCCGTGAGGCCCCCGGCGTCGAGCACGGTGAACAGGTCCAGCTCGACGGCCGCGTGCAGGGCACGGGCCCGGCTGAAGGCGGTGGCGATGGCCATGATGCCCGCCGGCCCCGCCGGCGGTGCGGGATTGGTGGTCACGAGGGCTCCCGGGGGACGTACGGGACGAGGGTGCCGTCGCCCCGCTGCTGTTCGAGGACGGCCGCCGCGTCCAGCTCGCCGCGCCCGTCCCGGCCCATGTCCGCGAACCGGCTCGCCGCGACGTCCAGCAGCGGCGCGCGGACCCCGGCGTCCCGGGTCTCCTCCGCCATCATCCTCAGATCCTTGGCCATAAGAGCGGTGCGGAAGGCGGGCGGGTCGTAGGCGCCGTCGCGCATCAGGCGGCAGCGGAAGGACAGGGCAGGGGAGGAGTAGCCGCTCTCGGCGATGGCGGTGAGCATCGTGGCGGGGTCGACGCCCACGCGCTCCGCGTAGTGCACGGCCTCGGCGACCGCGACGAGCTGGGCGCCCAGCAGCGAGTTGAACGCCAGCTTCACCGCCGCCGCCTCTCCGGTGCCGCCGAGCCGCAGCAGCGACTTCGACAGCAGGCCGAGGACCTCCTGGGCCCGCTGCACGTCCTCCGGCTCGCCGGCCGCCAGGATGCGCAGCTGACCCGTGCGGGCGTGCTCGGCGTTGCCGATCAGGCACGCCTCCACCCGGTGCACGCCCCGCTCCCGCAGCCGCCGGCCCGACGAGCGGGCGTAGGGCGGCGAGACGGTCGAGGTGTCGATCACGTACGTGCCCGGCTTCATGGCCTCGGCCGCTCCGCCCGGGCCGAAGAGCACGGACTCCTCCGCCTCGTCGTCGCTGAGGGCGAGCAGGACGGTCCGGTGGTCGGCCACCGCCGCCGCGGGAGTGGGGGCCACGGTCGCGGAGCGGTCGCCGGAGGTCACACGGGCCTTGCCGGCGGTGCGGTTGCTCACGGTGACCGCGTACCCCTGGGACAGGAGCCGCTCCGCCATGGCCGATCCCATGACGCCGGCCCCCAGACAGGCGATGCTCTTCTCCACCGCTGTGTTCTCCTTCCCCGGCCCGGTCACAGCGGCCGGTCCGCGTACCGGACCTGGAGGCACCGCATGGAGCTGTCGAGGAAGAACTGCCGGAAACCCTCCCGGCTCTCGGTGGGCCGGGGCTTCTCCAGGAACGGGTCGAGGAGCGCCTCGACTTTCTGCACGGCCGGCTGGGTCGCCATGTGCCGCATGAGCGCCTCCAGTTCGCCCTCGTACTGCACGACGCGCACGATCTGGTTGCCCCGCATGAAGATGGCGGTGGCCAGCAGGCGGCCGGCCGGGCTGCCGTCGGGCCGGGTGATGTCGAAGGAGTCGGGCCGGCCGCCCGTCCGCAGAATCTCCGCCACCTCCTCCTCGGTGCCGGGCCTCACGTTCCAGGTCACCGCCGCGAATTTCGGGCTCGCGTCCGTCATGGAAATCCTCGATTCCGGTACGGGATCGGCACGTTCCGGTGTGCCGCGGAAGGAAAATCCCGGCCAACCCTGCCGGGGGCCCGGCGGGCCGGTCAAGGATTTCCCGGCGAATTACTCGACCGGGTAGGGCGGTTATCCGCGGGGATATCCCGTCGCGCCCGTGCGGCCCTTGCGGACTATCCGGTCGGTGCCTTGAAGCGCCGCCGGGCGGCCGAATACCTTGCCCGGGTCGAGGCGTGCACCGGACGCCGCCCGGACGCCTTCGCGGGCGGTCCGGGCACCGAAACCGAGGGAGCACCGTGAGCCAGACCGACGTCCCAGAATCCGGAATGTTCACTCCCGAATTCGACGCGGACCCCTATTCCGTCTACGGGCCGCTGCGGGAGAAGTCCCCGGTGACCCGCGTGAAACGGCCGGACGGCACCGAAGTGTGGTGGATCACGCGGCACAAGGAGGCCCGCGAGGCGCTGGCCGACGACCGGCTGAGCAAGGACATGCGGCAGGCGGGCGATCTCTACCTGGCGGTCTTCGGGGAGAGCGAGGAATCCGCCATGGCGCTGGACCAGAACATGATCAACTGTGACCCGCCCGACCACACCCGGCTGCGCCGCCTGGTCGCCAAGGCGTTCACGGCCCCCCGCGTCGAGCGGCTGCGGCCCCGCATCGAGGAGCTGGTGGACGAGCTGCTCGACGGCCTGGACCCGCACGGCCGCACCGACTTCCTCCAGGAGTTCGGCTACCCGCTGACCGTCTCCGTCATCTGCGAGCTGCTGGGCATCCCGGCCGAGGACCGCGGCAGCCTGCGCGAATGGAGCTCCAAGCTGGGCGCCGCCGGCTTCACCGAGGAGGGCCGGGAGGCGGCCGGCGCGGCGCAGAAGCAGCTCAACGCCTACCTGCGCGCACTGATCGCCCGGCGCCGGGACGAGCCCGCCGACGGACTGCTGGACGCACTGATCGCCGTGCGGGACGAGGGAGACTCCCTCACCGAGGACGAACTCGTCTCCACCGTCTTCCTGCTGATGTTCGCGGGCCACGAGAGCACCGCACTCCAGATAGCCAACAGCATGCTCACCCTGCTCCGGGAACCCGGCCGGTACCAGGCCCTGCGCGAACACCCGGAAAAGGTCGACGCGGTGGTGGAGGAATGCCTCCGCTACGACGGATCCGCCGAAGTGGCCACCTTCCGTTTCGCCCGGGAGGACATCGAGATCGGGGACGTCACCATTCCCCGCGGGTCCATGGTCACCATCGTCATCGCGGCGGCCAACCGTGACCCCCGGCAGTTCTCCGACCCCGAGGTCTTCGACGCCGAACGCGGCCATTCCGGTCACCTCTCCTTCGGCCACGGACGGCATTACTGCATCGGCGCCTCGCTGGCCCGGCTGGAGCTAAGGGCAGCCCTGCACGGAATTCTCCGCCGGTTCCCCGCGCCCGCGCTCGACGTCACCTGGGACGAGCTCCACTTCCTGCCCGGCGGCCTGGCCTTCCGCGGCCTGCGCAGCCTGCCGGTCCGGCTCTCGCCCCCGGCGCCCGCCGGCCCGGGAGGACACGGCGCGGAGGTACCGGCATGACGCACCGCACCCTGATCGTGGCCCGGATGGACCCCCGTGACGAGCCGGCCGTCCGGGACCTGTTCGCACAGTCGGACCGGGGGCCCCTGCCGGACCGCGTGGGCGTCCTGCGCCGCGACCTGTTCTCGTACCACGGGCTCTACTTCCACCTGCTGGAGACGCGCGACGACGTCGGCGCGCGGCTGGACCGGGCGCGCGCCACGGAGGAGTTCGCCGCGCTCAACGAGCGGCTGGCCCGCCACATCACGCCCTACCTGCCGGACTGGAAGGAGCCCCGGGACGCGATGGCGCACCACTTCTACCACTACGCGCCACCCTCTCCGTGACCGCCCACCGCTTCCCGCCCGCATACCGCCGGGCGCCCCGCGCCACCGGCCGGCCTCTCCTGGCCGACATGGCCACGGCCGCCGAGCTGCTGGCGACGATCTTCCGCTGCGCCCCGCCCCGGGCGGGGCCCCCGCTCCCGGGCGCTCCGGCACTCACCACGCACCGAAGGAGAAGCACCGTGACCGACAGCCCCACGGCCGCCTGTGTGATCAGCGCCTCAAAGGTGCCGGCGAACCGCCGCCGCGGAGGTGACCTGCGCACGGTCCTGTCGCCCGGCACCGTCGGATCCACCTCCGGCTTCATGGGGGTGCTCACCCTCGCGCCGGGCGAGGCCGTCACCGAGCACTACCACCCCTACTCCGAGGAGTTCGTCCACCTGGTGCGCGGCACCGTGCGGTTCCGTCTGGACGACGTGCCGCACACGGTGGTCGCCGGACACGGGGTGTTCATCCCCATCGGCGTCCGGCACCGGCTGGAGAACGCCGGGGACACCGACGCCTTCCTGGTCTTCCACCTGTCGCCGCTGGCCCCCCGCCCCGAGCTGGGCCACGTGGACACCGAGCCGGCCCCCGGGGTGACCGGGTGACGCGGCGACTGGCGGCCGTCACCGGCATCGGGGTCGTCGCCCCCGGCGGAGTCGGCACGAAGGACTTCTGGGAACTCATCACCTCGGGCCGGACCGCGACCCGCGGCATCACGCACTTCGACCCGTCGGGATTCCGGTCGAGGATCGCGGCCGAGGCGGACTTCGTACCGGAGGACGCCGGCCTCGGCCCGTACGAGCGCACGCGCCTCGACCGCGCCGCGCAGTTCGCCCTCGCCTGCGCGCGGGAGGCCCTCGACGACGCCGGCCTCGCCCCGGGCCAACTGCCCCCGGAGCGGACGACGGTGAGCGTGGGCACGGCCGTGGGAGCCACCTGCACGCTGGAGGAGCAGTACGTGCGCGTCAGCTCGCGCGGTGAACGGTGGGCCGTCGACCCGGCCCGGGCGGTGTCCTTCCTCTACGACGCGCTCGTCCCGGGCTCCTTCGCCGCCGAGGTGGCCCGGTACGCGGGCGCCGAGGGGCCCGCCGCAGTGATCTCCACCGGCTGCACCTCCGGGCTCGACGCCGTCGCCCACGCCGCCGCCCTCATCGAGGACGGCACAGCCGACGCCGCGGTGACCGGGGCCACCGAGGCACCCATCTCGCCGATCACCGTCGCCTGCTTCGACGCCATCCGGGCCACCTCGCCCGGCAACGACAGCCCCGCCACCGCCTCCCGCCCCTTCGACCGGGAACGGGACGGCTTCGTGCTCGGCGAGGGCGCGGCCTTCTTCGTCCTGGAGGAGCTCGCACACGCCCGGGCCCGGGGCGTCGTGCCGTACTGCGTGATCGCCGGCCGCGCCGGCCGGTCCAACGCCTTCCACATGACCGGCCTGCGACCCGACGGGGAGGAGATGGCCGAGGCCATCCGCGTGGCGCTGCGGCAGTCCGGGCTGGCCCCGGAGGCCGTCGACTACGTCAACGCCCACGGCTCCGGCACCCGGCAGAACGACCGTCACGAGACGGCGGCCTTCAAGAAGTCGCTGGGCGAGCACGCGTACCGGGTGCCGGTCAGCTCCATCAAGTCCATGATCGGGCACTCGCTCGGCGCGATCGGCGCCATCGAGATCGCGGCCTGCGCCCTGACCATCGAGCACGACCTCGTCCCGCCCACGGCCAACCTCCGCACCCCCGACCCCGAGTGCGACCTGGACTACGTCCCGCTCACCGCCCGCCGCCGGCGGGTGGACACCGCGCTGTGCGTGGGCAGCGGGTTCGGCGGGTTCCAGAGCGCCATGGTCCTGGCCACCCCGGAGGCACTGGCGGCATGAGCACGCGCACCGTCGACACCACCGACGACGACGCCGTCTTCACCGGCATCGGCGTCATCGCGCCCAACGGCACGGGCACCGAGGAGTACTGGCGGGCCACCCTGGAGGGCAGGAGCGGCCTCGGCCCGCTCACCGGCTTCGACACCGAGGGCTACGACCTGCACGTCGCCGGGCACGTCACCGGCTTCGACGCCACGCCCCACCTGCCCGCCCGGGTCCTGGCCGAGACCGACCGGTGGACCCGTATGGGCCTGGTCGCCGCCGAGTGGGCCCTCGCCGACGCGCACGCCGGGGCGGCCGGCTGGGACCCGTACGAGGTCTCCGTCATGACGGCCAGCTCCTCCGGCGGCAACGAACTGGGCCAGCGGGAGATCCAGAAGCTGTGGCACCAGGGCCCCGGCCAGGTGTCCGTCTACCAGTCCATCGGCTGGTTCTACGCGGCCACCACCGGCCAGGCGTCCATCCGGCACGGCTTCAAGGGCGCCTGCTCGGTGCTCGTGGCCGAGCAGGCCGGCGGCCTCGACGCCCTGGCGCAGGCCCGGCGCGCGCTGCGGGAGGGGCACCGCGCGGTGCTCACCGGCGGCACCGAGGCGCCGCTGTCCCCGTACGCCGTCACCTGCCAGCTCCCGGCTGGCACGCTGTCACCGGCACGGGACCCCGCACGCGCCTACCTCCCTTTCGACGAGCGGGCCGCCGGCTGGGTCCCCGGCGAGGGCGGGGCGATGTTCGTACTGGAGCACCCGCGTACCGCGGGGGAACGCGGGGCTCCCCACCGCTACGGGAGACTGACCGGCCACGCCGCCGGGTTCGCCCCGGAGGGCGCCGGCCGCCGCGTGCTGGACAGGGTGGTGCGCCTGGCCCTCGACGACGCGGGGCTGCCCCCGGCGCACGTCGACGCGGTGTTCGCCGACGCGAGCGCCCGGCCCGGGGCCGACGCCGACGAGTCGCAGGTACTCGCCGACGTCTTCGGGCCCCACGGCGTCCCCGTCACGGCGCCCAAGACCATGACCGGCCGGCTCTACGCCGGAGGCGCGGCCCTGGACGTGGCCGCCGCCCTGCTCGCGCTGCGCGACCAGGTCCTGCCGCCCACCGCAGGAGTACGGCGGCCGGCCGCGCACCACCGCCTCGACCTGGTCCTGCGGACCCGGCCGGCACGGCTGCGGAACGTCCTCGTCCTGGCCCGCGGAGAGGGGGGTTTCGTCTCGGCCTGCGTGCTGTCGCGCTGACACAGGAAGCGGAAAGAACGCCGAAGAACACGGAAGGACCCCTTCACGCCATGGCGACACCGATCACTCTCGACGAACTGCTGCGCGTGCTGGCCACCTGCGGCGCGGAACTGCAGGAGGCCGGCGACGACGCGGGCGACGCCCCCTTCGCGGAACTGGGGCTGGACTCCCTGGCGCTGCTGGAGGTCGAGGCAGTCCTGCGCAACAGCCACGGGACCGAGCTGCCGGACGACTTCCTCGGCCGGGTGCACACGCCCAACGAATTCGTCCGCGAACTCGACGCCCTCTCCCAGGAGGTCTCGTGAACAACGTGGGCCACACCCTCAACAGCGTCGTCATCGACGCCCCCATGGACCTCGTCTGGCGGATGACCAACGACCTGGAGTCCTGGACCTGGCTGTTCAGCGAGTACGAGAGCGTCGAGATCCTCGAACGCGACGGCGCCACCGTGCGGTTCCGGCTGACCATGCGCCCCGACGAGAACGGCACCCGCTGGTCGTGGGTGTCCGAGCGGACGACCGACGAGGCGTCCCGCACGGTACGGGCCCGGCGCGTGGAGACCGGCCCGTTCGCCCACATGGACATCCACTGGACGTACGAGCAGACCGGCTCCGGAGTGCGCATGACCTGGCGCCAGGACTTCGCCATGAAGCCCGGCGCCCCCCTGGACGACGAGGCGATGACACGCCGCATCAACACCAACACCACCGTCCAGATGGACCGCATCCGCGACCGCGTGGAAGGCATGGCCCGTGCGCTGCCGACGGCCCCGCTGCCCCTGCGCGGCCGCCGGATCCTGGTGACCGGGGGCACCCGCGGCATCGGCCGGGCCGTGACCCTGGCCGCCGCCCGGGCGGGCGCCAGGGTGGTGGCCGGGTACCACAGCGACGCCCGCGCGGCCTCGACGCTCGCCGAGGAGCTCGGCCCCGGCCACCCGGTCCCGCACACGGTACGGGGCGACGCCGCCGACCCCGCAGCCGTCGACGAGACGGTCGCCGTGTGCCGCGAGAGGCTCGGCGGGCTCGACGGCGTCGTCGTCAGCGCCGGGGTGATCAGCCACCACCCCTACGGCCGGCTGCCGCTGGAGGAGTGGCAGCGCGTACTGGCCACCAACCTCACCGGCGCCCACCTGGTGCTGCAGAAGACCCTCCCGCTGCTCGCCGACGGGGCCTCCCTCGTCGTCGTCGGCTCGGCGGTGGCCACCGCCGGCATGCCGTACGGCGCCCACTACACCGCCGCCAAGGCCGGGCTGAGCGGCCTCGTCCGCAGCCTCTGCAAGGAACTCGGCCCCCAGGGCCACCGGGTCAACCTCGTCGCGCCCGGCCTGATCGAGACCGACATGGCCTCCGGCATGACACCCGAGAAACGCAAGCACTACGAGCAGCTCACCTCGCTGGGCCGGCTCGGCGAACCCGCGGAGGTGGCCGGCCCCGTGCTCTTCCTCCTCAGCGACGCCGCGCGCTACGTCAGCGGCACCACACTCCTCGTCAACGGAGGCATCTGATGGGACACTCCGTGCAGCAGCCCGCCACGTTCCGCGCCGTCGTCTCCCTGCACCTGCGCCCCGGCACCGCGCCGGAGTTCGAGCAGACGTGGTCGAGGATCGCCGCCGACGTCCGCACCCAGCCGGCCAACCGCGGACAGTGGCTGGTGGCCGACGCCGGCGACCCGGAACGCTACGAGATCGTGAGCGACTGGCAGGACGAGGAGTCCTTCCGCGCGTTCGAGCGCAGCGAAGCCCACCAGGGTCACCGCAGCCTGCTCGCGCCGTTCCGCAAGGACGTCTCCATGCGCACCTACGCCGTCCGCAGGGCCGTGGCACTCCCGGAACGGCCCGCCGACGCCGAGGTGTACGTGCTGGTCCCCGCGAGCGCCGGGCACGCCGAGGACGTCCTGGCCACCTACCGGGGCATCAGCGGAGAACTGGCCGGCACCCCGGGGCTGTCGTTCAACGCCCTGCTGCGGGACGTCGACCACCCGCGGCGTTACGCCGTGCTGAGCCGGTGGAGCGGGCTGGAGGCGCTACGGGCGTTCGAGACCGACGGCCGCCACGACGCCACCGCGCCGTTGCGCCGGCACCGGGACGACGCGGCACCGGCCCGCACCTTCGAGGTCGTGGACTCCCATGAGTGACCGGGAGCCCGGCGCCGGCCCGGGGGAGGAACCCGTCGTCCTGGTGACCGGGACGACGGGGCGTCAGGGCGGCGCCGTCACCAAGGCGCTGCGCCGGGCCGGCCACCGGGTGCGGGGCATGACCCGGTCGCCGGAGAGCGCGCGCGCCACGTACCTGGCCTCCCGCCGGGTGGAGGTGGTCCGCGGCGACCTGACCGATCCCGCGTCGGTGGCGGCCGCGGCGAAGGGGTGCACGGCCGTGTTCCTGGTCACCGGCCTGGACGGGGGCCCGGAGCAGGAGGTACGGGCGGGGCTGGCCGCGCTGGAGGGAATCCTGGCGGCGGGGCGGCCGCACACGGTGCTGGCCTCGGTGGCGTCCTGCGACCGCGACACCGGCGTCCCGCACTTCGACAGCAAGTGGCGGCTGGAGGAGGCGCTCCGGTCGAGCGGTCTGCCGTTCACCGTCGTGGCCCCGGTGTTCTTCATGGAGAACCCCAGGCCGTCGCTCGCGGCCACCGGCGGCCGGGTCCTGGCCTCGCCGCTGCCACCGGACCGGCCGCTGCAGCAGGTCTGCCTGGAGGACATCGGGCAGTTCGTGCGGTGGGTCGTGGAGCATCCCGCGTCGTCGCTGGGGCAGCGGTTCGAGATCGCGGGTGACGAGCTCACCGGCGAGCGGGCGGCCGAGGTGCTCGGCCGGGTGACCGGTCGGCCCGTCACCTACCGGCCGCTGGAACCGGACCCGCGGATGCTGGGCGCCGACCTCGCCGCGATGTTCCGGTGGCTGGCGGCCGAGGGCTACCGGGTGGACGTACCGGCGCTGCACGGGCGGGTCCCGGAGGTGGGCTGGCACTCCTTCGAGGAGTGGGCCCGGGGCCGGGAGTGGCCGGGGGACGCCGGGCCGGGCGGGCCGGTGCGCCCGTAGCCGGCGGCCGCGTTCAGCGGGGGGAGATCAGCGGCATGAGGACCTCGTCCACGATCCGTTCGATCTCCTCCCGCGAGATGACGGCGTCCTCGCTGGCCAGATGGTGCAGGACGAGCGCGGGGCCGGTCCGGGCGACGAGCGGCGAGGACGCGCCCGGGCGTGCCTGCCCCCGGGCGACGGCGCGGTCGAGCACCTCGGCGAGGAGTTCGGTGCGCGGCCGCAGCACCTTCTCGCGGACCATGCGGACGAAGCCGGGGTCCTGCCGGGTCCCGGCCAGCAGCATGCGCACGGCGGAACCCGTGGGGGTGGTCGTCGAGGCGGCCATGCGCTGCAGCAGGTCGACCAGGTCGTCGCGGACCGAACCGGTGTCGGGGGCCTTGCCGGGGTCGCCCGCGAAGTGCCGCAGCGCGTCCAGCACCAGGTCGTCCTTGCCGGCCCACCGCCGGTAGAGGACCGCCTTGCCGGTCTGCGCGGCCGCGGCCACGCCCTCCATCGTCACGCCCTGGTAGCCGTGTTCGTACAGCTGGCCGACGACGGCCTCGAAGATGGCCGCCTGGAGTTCGGCGCCGTACCGCCGTATCTGCCGTCCGGTCCCGGCGGCCGTCCGGCCGGTGCTGGCTGACATCACTCGCTCACCTCTCGCGGACGGGCGCCCGGGGCCGCCGGGCCGTCAGGGCTCCGGGCCCCTGAAGCACGGAAAAAGACTAACGGCGGAACGCAAGAGACGGTACCGTTCCTTGAGGAGACGCTTGCGTCTCTTATGTTTCGCTGGAGGTCCTGGAGGTCCCCCGAATGACGTCCGTATCCCGGCCCCCCGTCGAGAGCGCCCCCGAGGCGTCCCGGCGGCACCGGCCCGGTATCGCCCTGCTGCTGATCGCCACCGCGCAGATCATGGTCGTCCTGGACGCGACGATCGTGAACATCGCGCTGCCGAGCATGCAGACCGCCCTGGACATGGACACCGTCGGCCTGTCCTGGGTGGTGAACGCCTACACCCTGGCGTTCGGCGGGCTCCTGCTGCTCGGTGGCCGCACCGGTGACGTGCTCGGCCGCCGGCGGGTGTTCATCGCCGCGTGCACGCTGTTCGTCCTGGCCTCCCTGCTGTGCGGTCTCGCGCCCTCCACCGGCTGGCTGATCGCCGCCCGCGCCCTGCAGGGTGCCTGTGCGGCCGGCATCTCGCCCACCGCGCTGGCGATGATCAGCTCCAACTTCGAGGAGGGCGAGGCGCGCAACAAGGCGCTGGGTACGTTCGCGGCCGTCTCCGGCGCGGGCGCCGCGGTGGGCCTGCTGGCCGGCGGCCTCCTCACCTCGTGGCTGTCGTGGCGCTGGGTCTTCTTCGTCAACATCCCCATCGGCGCGGCCGTCGCCCTGCTCGCGCCGATGTTCCTGCGCGGCTCCGCGCCGCAGCGCCAGTCCTTCGACGTGGCCGGCGCCCTGACCTCGGCCCTGGGAGTGACGGCGCTGGTCTACGGGCTGGCGACCACCGAGTCGGACACCGGGTCCTCCTCCTGGGCCGCGCCGGTCGCGTTCGTCGTCGCTGCGGTGCTGCTCCCGGCGTTCGTGCTGCTGGAGCGGCGCCGGCGGCACCCGCTCACCCCGGTGGGCCTGTTCACCGTGCGCGACCGGGCGGGGGCGCTGGTCATCATGGCCTGTACGGGTGCGTCGGTGATCGGGTTCTTCTTCTTCCTGACGCAGTTCGTTCAGGAGGTGCTGGAGTACAGCGCGTTGCGGGCCGGGTTCGCCTTCTTCCCCGTGGCCATGGCGATCGGCATCGTCGCGCAGGTGTCCTCGGCGTTCATCCGGAGGACCGGGCCGCGGCCGTTCCTCATCGCAGGTGCCCTGCTGTCGGCCACCAGCTTCCTGTGGCTCTCCCAGGTCTCCCTGTCCTCCGGCTATCTGACGGGCGTGTTCGGGCCGGGCGTGATCTTCGGTGCCTCCATGGGCTGCCTGTTCCCGCCGCTGACCGTCCTGGCCCTGTCCCGGGTGCCGGGACAGGACGCGGGGGCGGCGTCGGGGGTGCTCAACGTCACCCAGCAGGTGGGTGGTTCGCTGGGGCTGGCGGGCCTGGTCGCCGTGTTCACGGCCGTGACCGGAGGGGTGCACGGGCCGGCCGAGCTAGTTCAGGGCATGGACCGGGTGGGCCTGGTGGCTGTGGCTCTCAGCCTCACGTCCCTCGTCGTCGCCGTCTTCGTGGTCACCATGAAGCCGGCGGACGTCGACGAGGCCGCCCTGACCGCCCTTTGAGGAGTGCGACGAGGCCGTCAGATGGCGATCGGCGAAGACGCCCGCCTCCACGCGGTTGCGGGCACCGATCTTTCGCATGGCCTGCGAGAGGTACTTCTTCACACTGGCCTCCGAGACGTGCATGGCTTCCGCGATCTCGGCGTTGCCCAGCCCCCGGGGCAGATGGACCAGAGCGGTCCGCTCCTGGGGGGTCAGCCCCGTGACGGAGACCGGCGGCGGGACCGGGCGGGCGGCCCCCTGCCGGCCGACGGGGGCGGCCGGGTAGACGGCGACGCCCCCGCCGCCCACCAGGGAGACGGCGTGGACGAGCACCGTCGTCGGCGCGCACGAGGCGAGCAGACCGCGCGCGGCCGGGCAGCACCGGTGCAGCGTCGAGGCGGCCGCCCCGGCGGCGTGCAGCAGGACGAGCCCCAGCCGCTCGGCGAGTTCGGAGATCCCGGGCGCCAGGAACGCGGCGACGGCCTGCGGGCTCATACGGCTGACGTTCAGCACCACCACGTCGGGGCGCAGCGTCTCGGCCATGCCCGGAAGGGCGCGGCTCGTGGCGGAGTCCCCGACCACGGACAGCCCGGGGGCCGACCGCAGGATGGAGACGAGTCCGGACCTGGATATGTGCTCCTCGTCGATGACGATCACTTTCATTCCTGTTCCCCCGTGACTGTGCTGTTGCGACTGTGCGGTCGGAGTGCAGGTGCCGTGCGGGCGATGTCAACCTACATATCCTCACACGCAGTCCGTAAGTGATCGGGACTGACGCAATTCGGCCAATATTTGCACTGATCATGGAATATGATCATTGGTCCCTTGTGATCCCTCTGCCCCGGGGTGACCTTGTGTCAGAAGTGGAGCGCCGAGGCCCGACCGGCGGAGCCGCCCCGGCCGCGGACCTCGTTTCGGCCACGGTGAGGTGCACGACTCCGGTGCGCCACGGAAGTGGCCGGTCCCCGCCTTGTCCGACACGGCGCGGCGGACCCGGCCGTTCCCCGGCGCGGCGGTGCCCGGCATCGGCGCCGGTGGGGAACGGAGCCGCCGCGTCGTGACTCACCGTTCCCTGTCGGACACGACGGGTGCTACGGTCGCGGGTGGGCTTTCGGGCGGTTGTGCAGGGGAAGTTCCGAATGGGGTGCTGACGGAGCTGTTCGTATGCATGTCGAGTACAAGGTGCTGGGACCGCTCGAAGTGGTGCGCGACGGCCTGCTCGTCCCCGTGACCGCCCCGAAGCAGCGCGCGGTGCTGGCCTGCCTCCTGCTGGAGGCCAACCGTGTGGTCACGGTGGACACGCTCGTCGACCGGGTATGGGACACCAGCCCGCCTCCCGGGGTACGCAACACCCTCCAGAACCACGTGCTGCGACTGCGCCGCACGCTGGGCTGCGCCGGCCGTGAGGGGCCCCTGCACACCCGTCCGCAGGGCTACTTGCTGGAGGTCCGCGGGCCCGCACTGGACCTGGCACGGTTCGACCTGCTCGTACGGCGCGCCGACGCCGCGGAGACGGCCGGTGACTGGGCGTCGTGCGCGGCTCTGCTGACCGAGGCCCTGGGGCTGTGGCGGGGACCGGCGCTGGCCGACGTGCCGTCGCAGACCCTGGCAAGGGAGGCCGTCCCCGTTCTGGCCGAGCGCCGGACACAGGCCCTGGAGAAGCGGATCCGCGCCGAGCTGGAGCTCGGCGGCCACGCCCGCGTCCTGGCGGAGCTCCGGGAACTGACCGCGGCCCATCCTCTGCACGAGGGCTTCCGGGCCCAGCACATGCTCGCCCTCCAGAGAGCCGGTCGCCCGGGAGAGGCCCTCGGCGTCTACCGGAACGCGAGGGACATCCTGCGCCGCGAGTCGGCACCGAGCCCGGAGCCCGGTTGCGCGACCTGCACCGCCGCCTGCTCGCCGATGACGCCGCGCCGGCCCCGCCGCCGGCTCCCACCCGGTCCGGCACTCCTCCGGCACCTGTCCTGCCGGCCGAGACGACGTCGTTCGTCGGCCGCGAGGAGCACATCGCCCAGGTGCGGCTCCTCCTGCGGGAGACCCGGCTCGTCACCCTGACCGGCGTGGGCGGCGTGGGCAAGACCCGCTTGGCGCTGCGTGTGGTCGGCGGCATCACGGGCGGGGACGTCCGGGACGGAGTGGTGGTGGCCGACGTCGCGGCGGTCGCCGGCCCCTCTTTCCTGGACCGGGCGGTGGCCGCCGCCCTCGGCGTACGGGACCACTCCGCGCGCCCGGCCCGGCACGGCCTGATCGAGCATGTGCGAGGCAAGCGCATGCTCGTGCTGCTCGACAACTGCGAGCATGTGGCGGCGGCGGCCGGCGAATTGGTCGAAGACCTGATGAGGACGGCCCCCGGGCTGCGCGTCCTGGCCACGAGCCGCCATCCGCTCGCCGTGCCCGGCGAGCACGTCCGGCTGGTGCCGCCCCTCACCCCTGGGGAAGCACTGCGTCTCCTGAAGGACCGTGCGGCGGCTGTGGCCCCCGGAGCCCTGCCCACCACGACCGTGGTGACGGCGCGCCGACCGGCCCGGAAGCCGCCGCCGACGAGGAGCCGCCGGGCGACCGGCGGCCGGAGGGGGACGCCGTCACCGGCCCGGCCGCGGCTCTGTGCCGACGGCTCGACGGCATTCCCCTGGCCATCGAGCTCGCCGCGATCCGCCTGGTCACGCTGTCGGTGGAGGAGCTCCTCGAACGGATCGACGACCGGTTCCGCCTGCTGGCCGGCGAAGAAGCCCGCGACACGCCCCGGTACCAGCGCACCTTGCGCGGTATCGTCGGCTGGAGCCACCACCTCTGCACTGCGCGCGAACGCTTGCTGTGGGCCCGCCTGTCGGTGTTCTCCGGCGACTTCGACCTCGCGGCGGCCGAGGAGGTGTGCTCCGGGAACGGCATCGACCGGGCCGACATCGTCCGTGCTCTGTCCGGGCTGGTCCACAAATCGATCCTCGCCGTCGTCCACCGCGGCAAGCGGACGCGCTACCGCATGCTCGAAACCATTCGGCAGTACGGCCTGGAGCGGCTGCGCGGCCTGGGTGACGAGGAACGGCTCCGGGAACGGCATCGCGAACACTACGGTCGCCTGACCGCCCTCGCGGCGGCCGACTGGTGCGGCCCCGACGAGGTCGAGTGGCTGAGCCGGCTGCGGCAGGACCTCCCCAACATCAGGGCGGCACTCGACTTCACCGCGACCCGCCGGGACGGCGTCGCCGCAGGTCTGGAAATCACCGCGAACCTCACACGAACCCGCTTCTGGCACTTCAGCAGCACCCTGGGCGAAGGACGCCAATGGTTCGACCACCTGCTGTCCCCCGGCGCCCGGATCCCGGAACCCGTGCGGCTGGGGGCAGCCGCGCTGCGGGCGTGGACATGCCTGGTCCAGGGGGACCGGGAGTCCGCCGGTGCCCTGCTGGCCGAGTGCTACGACCTCGCACGGCGGGTCCCCGGCGGAAGGGACGCGCCGGCGGTCCTCTTCCTGAGGGGAGCCGAGACGTTCCTCGTGCGTGCGTCGCCGGCCGCCGCCGGGCAGCTGGACCGGGCCCGGGGGGCCTTCGCCGCTGCCGGCATGACGGGCGACGCGCACATGGCCGCCATGCTGCGGGCCATGGCATGCGCCTTCCTCGGTGACCGGACGGAGGCCACCGATGCTGCCGCCGGACTTCTGGCCGAGGCCCGTTCGGCGGGCAGTCCGTGGGCCTGTTCCTGGGCCTTGTGGGTGCTGGGGCTGACCGAGCTCCGGCACGGCGACACCCGGGAAGCGGCCGTTCTCTTCCGCGACGTCCTGCGACGACAGTGGGAACTCGGGGACTGCTGGGGGCCGGTGTGGAGTGTCGAAGCCCTCGCCTGGGCGGCGGCCGCCGGCGAGAAGCACGCATGGGCGGCACGGTTGCTCGGGGCGGCCCACCAGCTGCGGCGGGCCACGGGAGTGGAGCTCGCCGGACTCCGGCCCTTCCTCGACCTGCACGACCACGCCGTGCGCTCGGCCAGGCAGGAACTGGGCGCGGCGGCCTTCGCCGCCGCCTTCGCCGACGGCGCCGCGGACGGCACCGTGTCCGCACACGTCCGGTCACTCCTCCTGGATGCCGGACCAGAGCCGCCGGCACGGGCAAGCCCCTGCCTCCGGGCCGTGGAACGGGTGGAAGAGCCGTGACCGGAGCCCGGAGCGCGTGACCAGGAAGTGACCGTCCCGACAGCGTCGGCCATGACAGTGGTGGCATCGCCTCTTGGAGGGCAACCACCTGCGACGGGGAGTTTCCATGCGTTCGAGGAAGAGGGCAGGCACGCTGGCCGCCCTGCTGCTGTGCGGCTCGGCGTTGCTCGCTACGACCGCGGCTCCCGCCGTGGCCGTCGGCGACGCCGAGGCCAAGGTCGTCACCCGAGCCCAGTGCCGTCTGGGAGGAGGGACGACGGACCCCTGGCGAGGCGGCTTCTGCCACGGAGGGGAGTTCGACGGGTACCTCCTGTCCGACTGAGCAGGCACACCACGACGGGGGAGGGGCGGCCCGGGCTCCGGTCCGTGCCGCCTCGCCTGCCGCTCACCGCACCTCGACGGGCGGTAAGCCCAGCGGCGCCTACACGTTCAAGAAGGCGTCGAGGCCCTGTGGCGACGGCGAGGCGGTCGGCGGGTCAGGGAACCGGCAGCGGCCTGGAGCGTCGAAGGCGGGCTGTCACGTGGGAACCTCCGACGCCGGGAACGAGCAGAACGCGTCGGGTCGGCCCGCGACAGTACCGGCCGAGTCCTTCACCTGCCGCGCGGATCATCTGAAAGGTCGGATGCGTGATCTGCGGCCCACTGTGCCAGCGTGCGGCCTGGCCTGCCCAGGACTCGTTCGACATCGGGCAGGACCTCGGGCGGCTCTTCCGCGTACTCGGCCTGATAGCCCAGCAGGTATTCGGCGACGTCCCACGGCATCCCGGCCGTGATGTACGCGGCGCGAGCCTGGCCGTACGTCAACGGCTCGAAGGTCAGCGGCCTGCCCAGGCCCTCGGCGATCGCCGAGGCTTGCTCCCGCTGCGTGAGCTGCTGTGGCCCACTCAGCGAGTACGCCTGCCCGGCATGGCCCTCCGAAAGGAGCGCCGCAGCGGCCACTTCGGCGATGTCCGCCTCGTGAAGGGGGACACCGAGCGCGTTGGGGAAGGCGCTGCGTACCGTGCTCTCCGCGCGGATCGACGCTCCCCACATATCCAGCTTGTTACTGGCGAACTCGCCCGGACGGATGTGCGTCCATTCCAGACCAGAGGCTTCGATGACCTCCTCGACGTCGCGCAGCATTTCGTAGCTGCCTGGCCGCCGCACGGTGACGGCGAGGCCGGAGAGATCGACGATGCGCCTGGCCGCCGCGTCCGCGGCGAGCTTCACGAAGGCGCGGGCCTGTTGTATCGCACGTTCGGGGTCGAGTGCACCGGACAGGAAATAGACACCGTTCACTCCGTCAAGTGCCGTTGCCACTCCTGTGAGTTCGGTGAGGTCGCCTGCCACCACCTCGACGGCATCGGGAAGGTGAGCTCCTTCCGGGTTCCTGGTCAGGGCCCGCACTCGCTGTCCGGTGCGGAGCAGCCGGTCGACCAGGACGCGGCCGACCTTTCCCGTCGCGCCCGTCACGAGAATGGTCATGTTTTCCCCTTCGTGGTTGGTGCCGAACTCGTCGGTGAACGGCCGACGATAGGCCCGCATGACTGCGGTGCGCATATGGGCTCATGTCTCATGTGGCGGGTCAGCGGGGTGGCTTGCCGCGGGTGCGTACGATCAGGGGAATGGAGGCACTCGCACAGCGCCTGGTCCCCGACGAGATGTGGGCGGCGGCCCGTCCGCTTCTGCCTGCCGTGCCGCCGCGGCCCCAGGGCGGTGGCAGGGCGGCGGCTGACGCGCGCAGGGTCATGGTCGCCGTCGTCTATGTGGTCACCAGCGGCTGTGCATGGCAGCAACTGCCCTCCTCGTTCAGGGTCAGCGTGCCTACGGCCCACCGCTGGTTCATCCGCTGGAGCGGTGCGAATCTGTGGCAGAACCTGAGCGAGGCGACGTCCCGCACCCCGGCGCTCGCCGCCTGGACCAGGACGATCCACGAGTGCGCGGCACGCCGCGTCCACCGCTGAGAAAGTCACCAAACGAGACAGGGCAACGGCTTCCGGCGCCCACGACGCGTAGACCAGCGTGCGGACCTGCGCTCGGCGTCACGGGTCCCTCTCCGGGAGACAGCTTCGGGAGGGCGGCGCCATCGCCCCGTGGGACCGCGTCGTACCGGTGTTGCCGCAGAAGCCCGACCGCGGATGGCGGCACTCCTTCCATAGCTGAGACGATCACCTGGACTTACGGATGATTGCAGAGGTTGGGTCATGACCGTCGTGGTGCTGCTCGGCGTCCTCGCGCTCGCTGTCGGTGGGTGCGCATGCGTGGTGTGGGCGGAGCGGGGCGGGCCTCGCTGGGTCCGTGTCGTGGCCACCATGACACTCGCCGCCGGCGAGTTGGTGCGCCGCTCCGCAAGAGCCGGCGCCGGAGGCGGAACCGGCCCACCGGCGGCGGTGATGAGCAGAGGGGACGCTGGAGCAGGTGAAGGCGAAGGGCTTCCGTCTGGCACCATGACGGCGCGACCTCCAGCTCAGCCGGAGCCGGGTGCCACGGCGGCCGAGTCGGGCGGGCGATGACGAGCCAGGTCCACCGCGGATCTGCTGCACCACACGAAGAGTGCTCGACATCTGGCCTCCGCAGGAAGACCTGACGGCAGCGGCCGACGTCGGCCGCGGTGGCACCGGCCCCGGACCGCCACAGCCGGACCGGCTTCGGATCGGCGTCGGGCGGCAGGCGGCGGCCGACGTCCCTACCGGGGCAGGGCGACCGCCCGGCCGGTGACCCGTACACGGGCGTCGGCGGGGTCGACGTCGACGACGAGGTCGCTGGGGCGGCCCATGTCCTCGCCCTGGCGGATACGGATCGTCATGGGCCGGCGGATCTGGCCGGTCGCCCGCAGGTAGCCGCCCAGTGCGGCGGCGGCCGCGCCCGTGGCCGGATCCTCCACGACGCCCCCCACGGGGAAGGGATCGCGGGCGTGGAAGAGCTGCTCGGTCTCCCGGTGGACCAGTTGCACGGTGGTCCACCCTTGGGACCGCATGACGTCGGCCAATGCGTCGAAGTCGTAGGAGAGATCTGCCAGTCGGGCGCGCGAGGCCACGGCCACGACGAGGTGCTCGTTGCCGCCGTAGGCGACGTGGGGCGGCAGCGCCGGGTCGAGGTCTGCACGGGCCCAGCCCAGGGCGGCGAGTGCCGCGTCCAGCTCGGTGTCCCCGGCCGGCAGAGAGCGGGTGGGCGCGCTGGTGAGGGTGGCCCGGACCGCGCCCTGTCCGTCGGTGGACGTCGCCACCGGGATCTCGCCCACCTCCGTGTCGAATGTCAGCTCGCCGGGGCCGAGGCGTTCGGCCAGGGCCACTGCGGTGGCGACGGTGGCGTGACCGCAGAACGCGACCTCGGCCAGGGGACTGAAGAACCGGAGCCTGAAGCGCCGCGCCGCCGCGTCGGCCTCGGTGACGAAGGCGGTTTCGGAGTACCCCACGCGGGCGGCGATCGCCAGCATCGCGGCCTCGTCGAGCAGGGCGGCGTCGAGGACGACGCCTGCGGGGTTGCCGCCCGCGGGGTAGTCGGTGAAGGCGGCGTAGCGCAGAACCTGGGTGGCGGAATCAGGGGTGAGGACATCGGTGGTCATGGCCCAACTCTCCCTCACCGAAAGGAATCGGCACAAGCGATGGATTCCGATGCAAGGTATCTGTACATCCGATGGCATCTCCTATGCTGTGCCCCGTGGACACCCGACTCCTGCGCACCTTCACCACCGTCGTCAGAACCCGGAGCTTCACCGCGACGGCCGCCGAGCTGCACCTCGCCCAGTCGACGGTCACCGCCCAAGTCCAGGCCCTGGAGAAGGAGCTGGGCACCCGGCTCTTCGACCGGCTGCCCCGGGGCGTGGCGGTCACCGAGGCCGGCAGGCGTCTGCTGGGCGAGGCGGAGAGCGTGCTGGACGCGGTGTCACGGCTGCGCGCGGCGGCCGCCGCCGACGGGCCACCCGCCGGCCGGGTCGTCGTCGGAGCGGGCGAGACGCTCTGCTCGGCCCGGCTGCCCGGTGTCATCGCCGCCCTGCGCCGGCTCCACCCCGGTCTCGAAGTCGACCT
Source organism: Streptomyces sichuanensis (assembly GCF_020328095.1). NCBI lineage: Bacteria > Bacillati > Actinomycetota > Actinomycetes > Kitasatosporales > Streptomycetaceae > Streptomyces > Streptomyces sichuanensis. The sequence goes on along the minus strand of NZ_JAIXMK010000013.1, from coordinate 113,203 downwards.
GTGGCCCGCGGGAACCACCGATGCTCTCGACGGCCTGCGCGCCGGCCGGCTGGACGTCGCGCTGCTGCTGGAAGACGGCGTCGACGCACCCGACATCGACGTCGAACACCTCGCGGACGAACCGCTGGTCCTCGTCTGTGCTCCCCAGCATCCTTTCGTGCAGCGGACGGAGCCGGTCACCTGGGAGGAACTCGCGGGGGAGTCCTTCTTCCTCCACGAACCGGGCTGCTCCTACAGCGACCGGCTCGCCGACCGCCTGCTGGCGGTTCCGGGCGCCCGGACGCGGCTGACGCGCTTCGGCAGCATCGAGGCGGCTCGTTCGTGCGTGGCGGCCGGACTCGGCCTCACCCTGCTGCCCCGCGCCACCGTCGAGGAGGCGCTGCACGCCGGCCGCCTGGACGTCGTACCCGGCCCGCCGATCCCCGACGTCCCCCTCCAGCTGGCACGGCACCGCCGACGCTGGGCCTCGCCCGGAGTGCGGGCGGTGACCGACGAGCTCAAGCGGCACCTCGCAGCCGGGTGACGGCGGCTACGGAACTCCCCTCAATACTCCCCTCAACGCCCCGTGACGATCTTGTGGGTGAGGTGGATCAGGTCAGGGAGGGCGGGGTGGGTGGGGGTGCCGTGGTGCCAGGCCAGGAGCAGGGGCACGGGTGGGGCGTCGGTCAGCGGGCGGTAAGTGATCGAGGGATGTTCGTGCAGGCGGGGCGTTGCCGAGGTGGTGATGCCTACGGCCCTGCCCGCCGCGATCGTTGTCAGCCACTCGTCGGTGTTGGTGACCTCGATCGTCGCGGCGGGGCGCGCGGTGGCGGGCCACAGGTCCAGGGTGGTGGTGCCTGCCACTGTGTTCAGGGCGACCGGCCACGGTGCGAGGTCTGCCAGCGTGAGGGTGGCGTGCTCGGCGAGTTCGCTGCCGGCGGGTACGACTGCCACGCGTTCTTCTTCCAGCAGCAGTTCGGTGGCCAGCCCTGGTGCCGTGACGCGTCCGCGCAGCAGCGCGGCGTCGACCTGGCCCTGGGTGAGGCCGGCGGTTCGGTCGTCGATGCGGCGCAATTCCAGGGGTACGCCGGGATGTTCTTCGTCCCAGCGGCGCAGCAGGGGGATGGTGTAGTGGCCAAGGGCGGCCCACGGGTGACCGAGGCGCAGTGGCTGGGTCGTGAGGGAGCGCGGGTCCAGAGCTCTGTCCACGGCAGTCAGTGCGGCGGCCGCCTTGTCGTGGAACGCCCGGCCTGCCGCCGTGAGTGCCAGGTGGTGCGTGGAACGGTCGATCAGGCGGACGCCGAGGTGGTCTTCGAGCTGGCGCAGCGTGCGGGAGAGCGCGGGCTGGCCGGTGTGCAGACGGGCTGCGGCCCGGGTGATGGTGCCTTCCTCGGCGATGGTGAGAAAGGCACGCAGGTGCCGCAGTTCCATGCTCATGCCTCGCAAGCATAAACGCCGTTCAGCTGGCATTTCACAGGGCGGGGGCGGACTTTCTAGCGTGGGGGCATGACGAACACGAGCATGAGGCCTCAAGGGACAACGGCAACGGCAACTGCGGCTGCGCCCGCGGCGGCGCACACCGCACCCGTGGCGGGCCGTATCCGTGCGGCGGCGGCACCTGCAAGCGCCGGCAGTGTCGCCGGCATCGCCCTGGTGCTGGCCGGCACCGTCTCGGTGCAGTTCGGCTCCGCCGTGGCTGCCCTGCTTTTCCCGCGCGCCGGAGCCCTGGGCGTCGTGACGTTGCGGGTGACGCTGGCGGCCGCGTTGCTGCTGGTGCTGTGCCGTCCCCGGCTGCGCGGCCGCAGCCGTTCGGACTGGGCCGTCGCCGGCGCTTTCGGGCTCGCGCTGGCAGGCATGAACACCTTCTTCTACCAGGCGATCGACCGGATCCCGCTGGGCCCGGCAGTGACCTTGGAGGTCCTCGGCCCGCTGCTGCTCTCCGTGGTCACCGCCCGCCGGGCAGCGAGCTGGGTGTGGGCGGTACTGGCGCTCGCGGGCGTCTTCCTGCTCGGGCAGGGCGGTTTCGACCAGCTCAACCCGGCGGGCACCGGCTACGCGCTCGCCGCGGGCGGCATGTGGGCGGCGTACATCATCTGCAGCTCCCGCGCCGGGGCCCGCTTCGCGCGACTGGACGGCCTGGCCGTGGCGATGGTCGTGGCCGCACTGGTGACCTTGCCGCTGGGCATCGGCTCAGCGGGCACCACACTGCTCGAACCGGAGGTCCTGGGACTGGGCCTGGCCGTGGCGCTGCTGTCCTCGGGAGTGCCCTACGCACTCGAACTCCTGGCCCTGCGCCGCCTTCCCGCGGCGACCTTCGCGGTGCTGATGTGCCTTGCGCCGGCGGTTGCGGCACTGGCCGGCTTCCTGGTGCTGGGACAGTCTCTGTCGGCCCTGCAGTGCCTGGCGATCGCCCTGGTCGTAGCCGCCAGCGCGGGAGCGGTACGCGCGGGCGGAGCCGGGAAGGGATGACGGGCCCGAGGGCCGCCGGGACCGGCGCGCCATCCCGGCTCCGACGTTACGGTCGCCTCTTGGCTAGCCGTGTCGCACCCACGGACGGAGCTTCTCCGGGTTGCGGACCGCCCAGATCCGGGTGACGCGCCCGTCGGACACGTCGAACGAGGCTACGGTCATGACGACGCCGGCCCGCTGGGCCACCAGGCCCGGCACACCGTTGACCGACCGCTCCAGGAGTTCCAGGCCCGGAGCCTTGTCGGCCATGGCGACCATGTACTGGGCAATGCGCGCGCCGCCCTCGACGGGACGCAGGACGGCGCCGGCCCTCCCGCCGCCGTCGGCGGTCATCACGGCGGCCGGGTTGAGGAGACCGATGAGCGCTGCGATGTCCTTGGCCTCCCATGCCTCTTTGACGTGCTTCACCACGCCCGCCTGACCGGTGGCCGCCACCGGAGCGCGCGTGACGTTCACCCGCCGCCGTGCGGAGGCCGCCAGCTGTTTGCACGCCGCAGGTGTCCGGCCGAGGACGTCGGCGATCTCGGCGAACGGATACCGGAAGACGTCGTGCAGGACGAACGCCACCCGCTCGGCGGGCGTCATCGACTCCAGGACGACGAGGAAGGCCATGCTCACCGACTCGTCCAGGACGATCTGGTCGGCGGGGTCTGCAGGACAGCCGGTGGGGTCGGCGCTGCCCGCGTAGTCCCACTCGGTGCGGTCGGGCAGCGGCTCGGGCAGCCACGCGCCGACATAGCGTTCGCGCCGGGCCCGCGCCGAGCCGAGGAGGTCCAGACAGATCCGACCGGTCACCGTCGTCAGCCAGGCGCCGGGGGAGAGGATCTCCTCCTGCCGGTGTCGCGGCAGCCCGTACCAGCGTGCATAGGCATCCTGCACGGCGTCCTCGGCCTCGGTCACCGAACCGAGCAACCGGTAAGCGACATTGATCAAATGGCGTCGCTCGCCGGCCGTCTCATCTCTGCTGGTCCCGACAGTCCCCATGCTTTCGGCCGCCCCCTCGCCTTACCTTTCGCAGGCCCGCGTCGTCGGACTGATGAGACCTTATCGACCTACTGCCCGAGGGCGGACAAGGGGACTGCGGCATGGCCACTCAGATGACGAAGACGGCGAATACGCAACGCAGCTCCTCGTTCCTGCAGATCGCGATCGCCCTGCAGACCCTGACCATCCTCCTGCAGGCGGTCTCTGCCGGACTGCTGCTCACCTCGTCCTACGGAGAGACCCTGCACAGTGTCGGAGCCCGGGTGATGTACGGGGCGTCGATGCTGTACGTGCTCGCGGCAGTGCTGGCGTGGAAGCCGGGCGGCGGCTCACCCCGGCCTGTCTGGCACGCGTCGGGCTTCCTCGCACTCGCCTCGGTCCAGGTCGTGCTCGGCATCGCACACGTCTCGTCGGTCCACGTCCCCCTGGGTGTCCTGATGTTCGGTCTGAGCGTGCTGGCACTGGCCCGGCGCTAGGGTCCACGGCGTGGCCGCCGCCGGCGGACGTCCCGGAAGAATGCTGCGGTGTGCGATGGGGGCCCGCGCCACCGGACTGCCCGGCTACGGTGATGACGCACAGCGCCGACCGCCGCTGAGGCATGCCCGCGGGGTGCACGGGCCTGCCAGCGCCCTCTCCTTGTGGCGCCACAGCCCGGCAAGACCGAGCCGCTGAACCGAACCGGCTTACCGGAGCCCCCTCCAGCACCCGCCACTCCTCCGCGCACGAACGCCCTGTCTGAGGTTCGCGGTGCCTTGCCGGACCTCCTTTTCCATCTATCCGGCCTTGGGAGGTAAGAGCGCGGCGTCGCTCGCCCAGTAAGACCTTTTTCGGCTGCGCGTGCAGGGCTCTGGTCGAGAAACCTGGTGGCACAGATGCGCTCGTCTAGGGCGCGTCTCTTCGATGAGGCGACGTCAGGACCCTAACGTGGAGGCGTACGGCGTAGCCCGTTCGGGAATCGCACACGGCTCGTGACCGAGCACGGCCGAGGGCTGTCCGCCAGGTGATCAGCCGGCAATCGGCACTGCTGGGATCTACGGGGCCGGTCGTTCCACGGCGCCGAGGCCGCAAGACTTTCCACGACCTGAACACCGAATTCCTTGAGCGCATCGGGAACCCGATGGCTCAGGCCCGATGTACCGGAGAGCACCCCATGAGGATCCACCTCACCAGCGTCTTCGTCGACGATCAGGAGAAGGCCATGCGCTTCTACACCGATGTGCTGGGCTTCGTGAAGAAGCACGACATCCCGGTGGGTACGGACCGCTGGCTGACCGTGGTCTCGCCGGAGGACCCCGACGGGACGGAACTGCTGCTTGAGCCCTCCGGCCACCCCGCAGTGCAGCCGTACAAGACGGCGCTGGCTCAAGACGGCATCCCAGCCGCCTCTTTCGCCGTGGACGACGTACAAGCAGAGTACAACCGGCTGCGCGAACTCGGCGTGCGCTTCACCCAGGAGCCGGCGAAGGAGGACACGGTCACGACTGCGGTTCTGGACGACACCTGCGGCAATCTGATTCAGATCATGCACAGTGAGTAACAAGCCATTTCGTTTGCTTGTGACCTTGCGGAACTCCCGTCTCGTGACGATAGGCCAGGACCTCGCGGCCTGGGCCGTGTCCGGTACCAGCCGCTCCCCCCCACAGACAGCGGTTCTATCCGGTGGGCCTGAGGACATGACCGCAGATAGTGCAGACCAAGCCCAGGACCAGGAGGGCCCACGAGTGGGTGAGCAGGCTTGCGACCTGGAGCAGGAGGCCCAGCCCCCACAGTCGGGGGTTACGCACGATGCGGCGCAGCGGTCGGCCGGGTACACGGTTGCGGATGAACGCATACATGCCCAGCGGACCCACGCCCACGATGGCCACAACGGCCAGACCAAAGCAGAACATGACCAGTGAACCAAATGTCATGACATCCCCCACGTTGCCCTGCACGCGACACTACGCCTGGGCAGGAGTGTCCCGTCCGCCGGGTCGGCATCAGGGCGCTGCCCACAGGGCTGCCGGGGACAGGGCGGCCGCCGGGCCGCTCGACCAATTCCGTGCCCCCCGTGCCTCAGGCACTTCGGTAGCGCCCCCCAACTGGTCACCGCAGCCTGCCGAACGTTACGGCCCCGAACACACCGCCCCCGGCAGACGGTGGTGGCGCCGGCCACCCCGATGGCAACAACCGATACCACCGACATGGATACGCCTCACCCGATCGGCGGAAAGTCCAGCGATGTCCCCATACATAGCCATCTGCGAGGGAATCGTCTTGTAAGGCCAGGAGGACAGGGCCACTGCGTCGGGGAAGTCTGCGTGGTGTCCAGCTTCTCGGAGTCGTGGAGTGCCTGGGCGCGGCATGGGACGGCGGAAGAGGACCGGCATGCCACGGTATTGCGCGCCCGCGACGCCGCCGCCGGTTTCGCCGGACGCCGTGCCACGCTCCCGGCGGCGACGGGCCGCCGGCTCCTGGTGCCGGAGACGGGAGGGGTGGGGCCGCTGTGAACGACACACCGGCGGACGGGATCCGCATCATGTTCCAGGACCTCTCCGTGCTGTTCGGCGCCGACGTCGGCAGCCCGGGGTTCATCGCCGACCCCTACGCCCGCGCCTCCCCGGCCCTGGCCGAAGGGCCGGTGCGCCGGCTGCCCGGCGGAACGGTCGCCGCGCTGGGCCACCGGGCGGCCGCGCGGGTGCTGCGCGATCCACGGTTCGGTCACGGTGCCACGACGTTGTACGGCACGACGCTCGCCGGCGTCCGCGCCCGCTCCTTCATGCAGCTCGACCCTCCGGGGCACGCCCGTCTGCGCGGGCAGGTCGCCACCCGGTTCGCCCCGCACCGGATCGCGGCCATGGAGAGCACCCTGAGCGCCCGTGTCAGGGCACTGGTCCGCGAGCGCGCCGGCCGGGACATCGATTTCGTCACGGACTTCGCCGAGCCGCTGGCCATGTCGGTGATCAGCGATTTCCTGGGCATCCCGGAGCCGGACCGGCACCAGTTCCACCACGACTCCCGGCTGGTGGTACGCGGCCTGGACGACGCGGCCCACCCCGCTGCCGACCCCGCGATCGGGCAGGCCCGCTACCGCTTCATGCGCTACTTCCGCAAGCTGGCCGAGCGCCGCCGCCACACGCCGCAGGGCGACCTGGTGAGCACCATGGTGCATTCCGGCGGCGCGAGCACGGGAGAGCTGCTGACAACGTGCGGTCTGGTGATGAGTGCCGGATACGAGACCACTGTCGACCTCCTGAGCAGCGCCGTGCTCGAACTGGCCCGTCTGCCCGAGGGCGCCGGCTGGAGGATGGCAGAAGAGCCGCAGAAGCGTCAGGCCATGGTGGAAGAAGTACTGCGCCTGCACCCTCCCGTGATGGGGACTGCCCGTAGCGCCCTGACCGGTGCCGATGTGGACGGGGCGGAAGTGGAGAAGGGCACCACGGTGGCCGTTCTCCTCGCCGCGGCCAACCGTGATCCCCACGTGTACGAACAGCCTCATGCCTTCCTGCCCGACCGCTACCTCGGACCCGCGGGCTCGGGAAGCAAGGACGCACCACCACGGCACCTGTCCTTCGGCGGAGGGCCGCACTTTTGTCTGGGAGCGGCCCTGGCACGCCTGGAGGCCGACATCGTCCTGTCAGCCCTGGCCCCTTGCCGGCCACAACTGACAGGCGAGTGGAGCTACAAGGACAGCCTGTCGGTCCGCGGCCTGCGCCGGCTGCCCGTCCGCTGGCGGGCGCGGCCACCGGCAGGCCCCTGAAGCCGTCTCCCTCCGTCCCCCACCCTGCTTGGAGCGGTGCGATGACACAGCCTCACCTCTTCGATCAAGTAGCCGATGAACTGGCGAAGACCTTCTCCGTGGACCGGCACGCCATCACCCCCGATGTGACCTTGGAGCAACTGGGCCTGGACTCACTGGCCCTGCTGGAGCTGACTGTTCGCTTCGAGGACCAGACCGGTATCGAGCTGCCGGACACCGGCGAGGCCGGTCTGGGCACGACAACCCCGCTCAGCGCGATCTGCGCGGCCCTCCAGAGCGTCCTGCCGCCAGGACAGGCAGGCGCCCCGTTGTTCCCGGGGGAGTCCCCGTGAGCGCCGGTGATGTCGCCGTCACGGGCATGGGCCTGCTCACCCCGGCGGGTACGAGCCCCGAGGCGACCTGGGAGGGGCTGTGCCGAGGTGTCTCGACCGCGTGCTTCGACCCGGTCCTCAAAGGGCTGCCCGTCGACTTCTCCTGCCGCGTACCCTCCTTCGAGGCCGAGCCGTACACCCAGCGCCTCAGCTGGCGCATGCACCGCTTCACGTACCTCGCCGTGGCCGCCGCGCAGATGGCGGTGACCGACGCGGGCCTGGACCCCGATGCGTGGGACGGCAGCCGCATCGGAGTCGTCATCGGTGTGGGCTCCGCCAGCATGGAGGGCTGGGGGCCGGGCTTCGCCAAGTTCGCGGCCGGCCGGCCGCGAGCGGTCTCCCCGCTGCTCCTGCCACGCTCCATCCCCAACATGGCCGCCGGCGAGATCGCCATGGCCCTGGGTGCCAGGGGCCCCAACCTCGCCGTCTCCACCGCCTGCGCTTCCGGCACCACGGCACTGGGTGTGGCCAAGGACCTCCTCGCCGCCGGCCGCTGCGACATCGTCCTTGCCGGAGGAGCCGAGGCCCCGCCGCAATCCGCGATGGCAGCCGTGTGCTTCGCCCAGATGACCACCCTCTCCTCCCGCCGTGACGATCCCGCCCGCGCTTCCCGCCCGTTCGACGCCGACCGTGACGGATTCGTCCTGGGCGAAGGCGCCGCCGTCCTCGTCCTGGAGAACAGCGCACACGCCCGGGCCCGCGGGGCCCGGTGCCGCGCCCTGCTCGCCGGGTTCGGCGCCTCGGCCGATGCCTACCACCCGACCGCTCCCGACCCCGAAGGCACGGGAGCGGCCCTGGCCATGCGGGCAGCACTCACCGACGCTGGCCTGACCCCCGCGGACATCGACCACGTCAACGCCCACGGCTCGTCCACGCCCAGCAACGACATTGCCGAAGCCACAGCACTGCGCCGGCTGTTCGGCACGCCGCCCCCCGTCACGGCCAACAAGGGGGTCTTCGGCCACGCCCTCGGCGGGGCCGGCGCGATCGAAGCCGCCTGCAGCATCCTCTCCCTCGAAGCGCAGCTCATCCCGCCCACCGCCAACCTCGACAGGATCGACCCCCGCATCGACCTCGACGTCGTCAGCACCAGGCCCAGGAAACACCGCATGGAAGCGGTGCTGAGCAACTCCTTCGGATTCGGCGGCCACAACGCGGCAGTCGTCCTCGTCGGATGCGGCACCACGGCGCCGGGCGCCTCGTCCGGACACCCGCCCTCACCCCGAGGGCACACCACCTCATGACGCCCGACGACACGGCATACGCCAGACCGTCGCTGACCGCCCTGGCTCCTCGGCCCGACGCCGGCCTACGCCTGTACTGCCTGCCGCCCGCCGGAGCGGATGCCTCCTTCTACCGGCCCTGGGTGCCCCACCTTCCCCCGGACATCGAGCTGTACGGCGTCCAGCTGCCCGGTCGTGGCGCGCCGGCCGGCCCACCCTTCCTCACCCACCCCCGCGAGCTGTTCCACGCCCTCGCCGACCTGATCCACAGCGCATGCGACCGGCGGCCCTTCGCTGTGTTCGGCCACAGCACCGGCGCCCTCCTCGCCTACGAAACCACCCGCCACCTGCGCCGCGCACAGCGACAGCTCCCCGTCCTCCTGGCCGTATCCGCCCACCCGGCCCCGCACCTGGGCGTCTGGCACCGTCAGGTCATCCAGGGACTGGCGGGCAAGGGAGCCCTGCCCGTGGATCTCCTCGGCGAGCTGCCCGACAGGGCGCTCGGCAGCCCCAGCTGCCTCCCCCTGCTGGTCCGCGCAGCAGCCCCGCTGATCGCCGACGTTCTCGTCTGTCTTCAGCATCAGCACGCGCACGAAGCACCTTTGGAGATCCCCCTGGCTGTCTACGGAGGCGAGGACGATCCTCTCGCCACACGAGAACACCTCGCCTGGGACGCGCTGACCACGCACCCCCTGCCCGTCCGCCTCTTCCCCGGCCGCCACACCTACCTGCTGGAACAGGGACCAGCACTGACCCAACAGCTCTGCCGGGACCTGCGCGTCATCACTGGCTGCCAGGAGTCACCATGACCGTCTGGCCCCGCGAACGGTCACCGGCACGTCCAGCACACACCCTCCACCGCTGGGCAGCGGCCGCCACCGTCTGCCTGGGCTTCTTCCTCCTGGGCATGGACCTGACCATCCTCAACGTCGCCGTTCCCGACCTCCACGACGACCTGCACCCCACGATGGCCGAGGTCCAATGGATCGTCGACGCCTACCCCCTCGTTCTCGGCGGCACGGTCCTGGCGACAGGGTCGGTGACCGATCGCATCGGCCGCCGCCGCGCCTTCACCGCCGGTCTCGCCCTGTGCGCCGCCGCATCGGTCTTCGGCGCCCTCGGCCGGAACCCGGCCCAGGTCATCACCGCCCGCGGCGCCATGGGCGCCGGCGCAGCCCTGCTCATGCCGGCGACCTTGTCGATCATCCACCACCTCTTTCCCGAACCCGCCCTGCGCCGGCGAGCCATCGCGCTGTGGACGGCCATGGGCGGGATGGGCGGTCTGACCGGCCCCCTGATCGGCGGCTGGCTCGTCGAGCACTTTTCCTGGCGCGCCGGATTCTGGATCAACCTTCCCTTCGCCACAACAACCCTCGTGCTCGCCCTGCTGATCGTCCCCGCATCCCGCTCACCCGTCAGCGAGCCTCTCGACCTCCCCGGCACCCTGCTGTCCGGGGCGGGCCTGCTCGCCCTGGTAGGGGCTGTCATCGACAGCCCGGCGCGAGGGTGGACCAGCCCACGGATCCTGGCCGCCTACGCGGCAGCCGGCCTCCTGCTGGCAGCCTTCGCCGCCCGGCAGGCCCGCGCCCGCCACCCCATGCTCCCCCCGGCACTCCTGGGCCGCTCCCGCATCGGCGTGGGTGCGGCTGCGCTGGCACTGATGTCCTTCGGCCTCTTCGGTGCGCTGTTCGTCACCACGCTCTACCTGCAAGGAGTGTGGGGGTACAGCCCATGGCAGGCAGGGCTGCGCACGCTGCCGCTGCCGGTCGGTCTGGCGGCGGGAGCCGCCCTCACCCTGCCCATGGCCACCCGGTGGGGAGACGAACTCCCCCTCGTCACCGGGCTGATCACTGTTACGGCAGGCTTCGCGATCCTGGCCACGACCACCGCCACGTCCGGTTACGGCCATCTCCTCCTCTTCCAGGCCGTCGCCGGCACGGGCGCGGGTCTGACCGCCGCCGCGGCGACCGAAACCGTCATGTCGGCCGTGCCCGCCCATCGAGCGGGTCTCGGCTCAGCCATCAACGACGCCACCCGCCAGGTCGGTTCAACCCTCGGCGTCGCCGTTCAGGGGTCCGTCCTCACCACCGTCTACAGCAACCACCTGCACGAACGGCTGGGAGCGGCCCACGCCGACGGCCCCCTGGACACGGCCGCCGACAGCATCCTCTCCGCACGCGCCCTCTCGGCCCGCCTCCCGGCTGATGCCGGACACCGCCTCCTGTCGGCAGCCACCGAGTCCTTCGTCACCGGTCTGACCCACACCGCCCTCACCGCCGGTGGCGTCACCCTCGGCGCCGCTCTCGCCGCCGCCTGCCGGCTCCCGGCACCACGCCGCCACGGCACCACCGAAAAGCCGGCCGGCGAGACGTGAGTTCTCATCCCGGTCGTCGAAGTGGTCTTCGCCGTCCCCGTCAGGTGCGGGTGATGGCCACGAGGAGTCCGACGGTGGTGGCCATGAGGGTCATCGTGGCGAGGGCCCCGGCGACGGGGGCGCACCAGGTGGGGCGGTGCAGCAGCAGGGCCAGCATGCCCACGCCGACGAGCAGCGTGACGACGGTGAGCAGCAGAATCAGCAGGAGGACGGTCGTGCTCACGCCGGACCGCCTTCGTGCCGAGGCTGCCACAGCCCGGTGTCCGGGGTGTCGTGCAGCTGGGTGGTGCGGCGCCGGTGTTCGGCAGCAAGGCGGCGGGTCTTGCGTCGTACGCGTTCGCCGAAGGCGGGCGGGTCGCCGGCGCCGGCGTATTCGGCGGCCTCCGCCCAGGTGGTGACTCCGGGCAGTCCGAGGGCCATGACCACTGCGCGCTCGCCGGGTTCGAGTGCCGTGAGGATACGGGCGAGGCGCTGGTCGCCGGGGATCAGGTCCAGCATCGCGTCGCCCGTGCAGGTGCGCTCGGCGAGCAGGTCCCGCAGGGTGACGCCTTCCGCGCAGGGGGTCTCCAGCAGGAGCACCCGCCGTTCCACGCGGTGGCCCCCGCGGGACAGGCCGCCGGCCCGGCGACGCCACAGCGGCACCAGCTGCCGGTGGATGGTCCGCACTTCCGTCCGCAACGTGCCGATGGCGTCGGGCAACAGGCGGCCCTCGCGCGCCAGCGGGGCGACCCAGTCGCCGAGCAGCGCGGTGGAGAGCGCTTCGCGCCATCGCTCACCGGTGTGCAGCCGCAGGGTGTGGGTTGCGAATTGGTCGAGCCGCGTCTGCAAGCCGACGTCTGCCATGAGGACTGCCGCGCGCGTCAGCAGCCCGTCGATCACGGACCGCTGGGGGAGACGGCCCGGTGCCGCGATCCTGTTCGGCGCTTGCCTACCGGCGAGGTCCGCAGAGACCTGACCGATGTACACCGTGCCGTCGGGGAGCACGGAGAGTCCGGCCACCCGGAGACCCTTGCATTCCGGCAACTCTGCCGGGTGAGGGATCCTCAAGGCGTCCAGGGGTGTCGGGGTTCCGCGTCCGCACCGGGTCAGCGCGGCGGCGGGGGTATGGGGGTGGGCCGGAAGGACGGTCACAAGCGGTGCTCCTCGGAGTGATGTTCTGCAGCTTCACTCTCCGGCCGCGGGCCGACTGCATTCCGGCAAAGAATTTCGGATTCAGTGCTGTGATCCGTGTCACTTCGACTGTGGTCAGGTGTCGGCGGCGCGGCTCGAATGGTGTCCGGCTCGCTTACCTCCAAGGAAACCGGCCCGGGCAGATGACCGTACTCGTCGTCGTGGCGCTGGTGCCGGTGAAGCTTGGCAGCTCAGCGAGCAAATAAGTCAGTTGCCCACGGGCGATGGTGGTGGATCCAATGACCGGAAGATCACCCGGGTGCGCCCGCCGTGGCGAGACGTGATGAACGCGAACCGCAGGCCCCGGTCGGCGCGCGATCCGGGCGGACTGCGACCGCATCGTCCCAGGGAGACGCCACCCGATGAACACGCCACCACTGCCGGCCGGAGCGGAGCACGCGGACGGGGCGTCCGTCCGCCTGGGCGCCATCGTCCCGCTGACGCGGCCCGGCTGGGGCGAGGCGGGCCGGCACCTGCTCGCAGGGCTCGGCCTGGCCGTTCGCGAGGTCGACGACGCCGGCGGGATCGACGGCAGACCACTGGAACTGGTGGTCCGGGACACCGCGGCCGACCCGGAGCGGGCCGCAGCAGCCGTGGACGAACCGGCCCGCCTGGGCGTGGCCGCCGTGGCGGGCGAGTACCACAGCGTCGTCGCCCGCGCCGCCGCCACCCGGGCCGGCGCCCTCGGCGTGCCGTTGCCCTCCTTCGTCGCCTTCGAGGGCTGGGACGCCGTCGCCGTCCTCGTCGAAGTGCTGCGTTCCCTGTGCGCTGATGTTCCCGCCCGCGCAGCCGCTCAGCTCCCGGACCGCATCTTGTCGGCCAGCTCGCGCGGATCGTAACCGGAGGGTACGCCCTCGACGAGGACGATGTCGCCCGTGATGTGGTCGGTGCGCAGCGGAATGATCTCCTGGTAGTCAGGCGAGTCGTACCACGCCCGGGCCTCGGCCATTCCCGGGAAGCCGATCAGCACCAGGCCGCCGGCCCAGGCGCCCTCGCGGACCTCCACCGGGACGCCGTGCACGAGGAAGGCGCCGCCGTAGGGGTCGAGGGTGGCCTGGATCCTCTCGATGTACTCGATGACGTCGGGGTGGGGGCGCGAGTTCCGGGCCTCAAGGCGGCCGAGGGCGTAGGCAACCATGTCTGCTCCTGCGGGGGTTGTTGTCGCTGAGACGTCGACAACTCTGCCGGGAGCCGGGGACGGCGTCGATTACCCGTCGGGTAAGGGAACCCGACCCCACCCCGCCCAACGACGGTTTTGCTCATGGTGAAGCGGGCGTGGCCCGTGCTGACGAGCCGGGTCGTGCGGCAGCCCGAGCGGCGGGGTGGTTCAGAGCCGGGTGATGGTCACCGTGGTGGGACCGGAGGCCGAGGCCAAACCCTGGGGGGTGAGGCAGGCGGTCTGTTGCGAGGCGAGGAGGGTCACCTCGGTCACCACGGTCGCGCCCTTGAACGCGCCGTCGGTGATCCTGCCCGTGCTGACGGTGACGATGTTGCCGTTGGGGCGCAGCGCCGCGATGCTGCGGATGGCGGCGGTGGAGGTCCGGTCGTGTTCGCCTCCTTTGCCTCCCTCCCCGTGGAAGACGGCCTCTCCGGTGTGGGGGCCCTTGCCGCCCCAGTGGAAGGTCAGCGTGCCGTCCGCAGGACCGAGCAGGCAGGAGAGCCTGCCCGAGGAACTGCCGCCAAAGGTGGCGGATGTGTGGGTGGGGACCGTGGAGAGGGGACAGTTCACGGCCGCCTGTGAGGTGATGGAGACGGCCCGGGGGGTGAGGGTCAGGCCGGGGGAGTAGTTCGCGGAGACGGTGCCGGCGCACGCGAGGAGTACCGCGCCCCTGCCGGGGAGCTCGTGGCCGTTCGCCTGTGCCGTGGGGCCGACGGGGACGAGGGCGGCGATGCCGAGCGTGGTGGCCAGCAGTGCTCTGCGGGCCCTGTGGGGCCGGCTGGGAGTCACGAAGGCGTAGTCCTTCCCTGGGTCGGTGCTGCTCTCAGGTGCGGTGCACTTCGACGGCGACCGTGCTCTGCTGGTGGTCCGCCGTCGTGTAGATGCAGCCGTCGTTCTCGGTTCCGAGGGGGGTCAGGTCCACCAGGGCGCGGGTCAGATGTGCTCCTTCCACGCGGACGTGCGCGATCTCGGGGCAGGCATCCAGTACGGCAGCCCCCAGCTGGTAAAAGGTGTGCTGGCTGGAGTGGCTGGTGTGGCCGACGAAGGCGTCGGTGACCGCCTGCCGGGCCCTGAGCCGGCAGGCCCGGTGGTCCACGCCCCGGGCCCCTGGGGCGGTGTGTTGCCAGGTCACGTCCAGGCGGGCGCCGAAGACGCGGTCGGTGAAGACCTGCGTCGTGGTGTAGGCGTCGCGGGCGAAGCCGGTGAAGGTCGCACCTCCGGTCACGAAGAGCTCGACGTCCTGCAGGCCGCCGCGCACGGTCGGTTCGCTGTCGTCCGGCAGGGTGACGTGGGCGTACGTGCGGGGGCGCGCGGCGGGGCCGAAGTGCCGCGTGCCGGGCCGCTGCCCGGGGCCGGCTGCCACGCCCTCCAGTTCGCTGCAGGTGACGTGCACGTCGGCGACCCGGGGCTGATGCTCCCGCGCGAGGAAGTGCTCGGCCAGGGCCAGCGCGAAAGTCTCCGGCTCGGCGCCGGTGTGCCCTGCTCCCAGGCACAGAACGGAGTTGACCAAGGAGCTGGCCGGAACCAGACGGCTGTTGTCGCCGTCCCGGTACACCTCGGGGTGGTCCATTCCCAGCCGGACGTCGACGCGGACCCTGCGCACCCGGTGCCGGGAGTGTGATCGATCCACGAGCAGGAATTCGATTCCGGATTCCCCGTAGGCATGGTCGCCGATGGCGTGGCCCATCATTCTCCGTTCCAACAGGACGGTTCGCGAGAGTGCCGCGGAAACCTTCCCAGGGTGCCGTTGAACCAGTCAACAGGCCACATTCAAGTATGAATATCCGACCGATGGCGTGGAACGGACCGCCAGGATCGCCGCCGCGCTTCCGGCCTGCCACCGGCGCTCTGGACACGCCCCCTGCCCGCTGCCAGCCTGAAAGCGCCGAAGAGACGACCGACGAAGGAATCCGCCTTATGGTCAATGCCTCGCCTCTCCCCAGTGCGGTCGGCGCGGCAGTGGTCGGGGGAGGCCCCGTGGGCCTGCTTCTGGCGGCGGAGCTGTCCTCCCGGGGAATCGACTGCCTCGTCCTCGAACAGCAGACCGGCGTGCCGCGCACCACCGGGGCAATGGTCTTGCATTCCCGCACGCTCGAATTCCTCGACATGCGCGGGATCGCCGAGCCGTTCGTCGCCCACGGACATCAATACCGGCATTATCCCCTCGGCTGCGAACGTTCGTATGCGCCTTTCGCCGAACTCGCAGGATCCTTCCCCTACGCACTCGCCCTCCCGCAGTACCGGACGCGACAACTGCTGGAAGGCCATGCCCTGAAAAGCGGTGCACTTGTCGCTCGCGGGGCCGAGGTCACCGCCATGCGCGACAAGGGCGAGGGCGTCGAATTGACCGTACGCCGAGCGGGAATCACCCATCGGGTGCACGCCGCATACGTCGCCGGGTGCGACGGCGCGCACAGCACCGTACGGCGACTCGCGGGGATACCCGCACACCGTACCGTCCACCCCTACGGCGTCCTCTCGGTCGACGCCCGGATCGACACCCGTCCCCAGCAACCCCAAAGCCACTGGGGGCGCGACGGCATGGTGTTGTTCCTGCCGTTCGGGGACGGCCGCTGGCGCCTGGTCCTCTACCCCTACCGCCCACCGCCTGCACAGGACGCACCCTGCGCCGCTGCCGACGTCGCGCAAGCCGAAGCACTGCTGCGCCGCATCACCGGCCGGGAGGTCACCCTGCGCGAGGTGGAGTGGATCAGCCGCTACCGGTGCGAACACCGCCACGCCGCCCACTACCGGCACCACCGCGTCGTCCTGGCGGGCGACGCCGCCCACGTCCACCCTCCAACCGGTGGCCAGGGCCTCAACACCGGCATCGCCGACGCCATGAGCCTGGGTTGGCGCCTGGCCGCAACCATCGCCGACCCGCGGCACGAGCGCCTTCTCGACGCCTACGCCGAAGAGCGGCGGCGGTCCGCCTGCCGGGTGATGCGACTTACCGGCGCCATGCTGCACTTCAACGCGACCCCCACCCTGTGGGGCCACGCCCTGCGTGCCGCCGGACTGCAGGCCGCGCGGCTGCCGTTCGTACGTCGCCGCCTCGCCACCGCCCTGGCCGGGGTGCCAGGACACGGCGCGAGCGCCGGCGCGCGCGTACGGAGCGGGGTGCGAGCCCCCGACGTACCGCTGCGGCCCACCGCCACGAGCTCCTACGTCCGGCTCTTCGAGGCCCTGCGCACCGGCCACCACGTCCATCTCGTACCGGCGCGCGGCACCCCGGATCCCCGGGCGTCGCAGCTGACGCTTCCCCTTCTCACGGTGCGCACCGACGCCTACCGGCAGGCGTACATCGTCCGCCCCGACGGGCACTTCCTGTGACGTCCGGCCCCCTGCGGACCTGCCACCTCGCCCTGTTGTGCGGTGCTCTGGCCATTGCCGCCCCCACCGCGGCCGTCCCCGCCGTGTCGGAGGAACTGGGTATGGGCCCGGCCCCCACCCAGTGGTTCGCCTCCGGCTACCAGCTCGGCAGCGGGCCGCTGCAGCTCTGCGCAGGACACCTGGCCGACCGCCACGGCGCACGCCGCACCCTGCTGGCCTCCCTGACCGTGTTCACCGGCGGGAGCCTTCTGGCGGCCACCACGGACCACGGCACAGGCATGCTCGCCGCCCGTCTGCTCCAGGGCGCCGGCGGCTCCGCCCTCTCACCCCTCAGCCTCTCGCTCCTGCTCGCCCTGAGCGCGACGAAGGACGACGAACGACGTGCCGTCGGTACGTGGACCGCCACCGCGGCCGCCGCCTCCTGCCTGGGGCCGCTCCTCGGAGGTCTGCTCACCAGCGTGCTGGGCTGGCGCGCCGTCTTCGGCGCCCTCGCCCTCGTGGCCACCGTCACGGCGGGCTGTGTCCTCGCCCTGCTCCCGGGCCGGGCACAGCACCACGTACCTCTTGAGGGGCGGTTCGACGGAACGGGCATCGCCCTGTGCACCGCGACGGCCACGACGGTGCTGATCGCCCTGACGGCTCCGGCGGCCGGTGCCCCTCCACTCGTTCTGCCGGCGGCCGTCGGGGCAGCCGGGACGCTCCTCGCCGTTCTCCTGCGCCGCGCACGGCGCCGCGCGGACTTCGCCCTCGACGGCGGGCTGCTCCAGCGTCCCGAAACCCGCCGCGCCCTGTTCGTCCTGCCGGTGCTGTTCTGCGGGAACTCGCTGTTCACGTTCCTCATGTACTTCGAGCTCACCCAGGCACACGGCCTGAGCCCGTTCCGGGCGGCGCTGGTCACCTTGCCGGCCGTGACACCGGCGGTGTTCACAGGCCGCTGGGCGGCCGGCCGCACCCGGAACCATGGTGACGGGGCTCCACTGATGCGTACCGGACTGCTCTGCCTCGCCGCCGGACTCCTCACGGGCGGCCTCGGCCGCGGCGGCCCCGCACCCCTGTGGCTCGTCGGTGTCTCCTGCGCCCTGGTCGGCTGCGGCCTGGGGCTGGCCAACGGCGCCGCCATGGCCACCGTCACCCGTGACCGCCCCGGTACGGCGTCACGGACCACCGCAACGGCCACGACGTTCGCCATGTTCGGCGGCGCCGCAGGGCCGGCCCTCGCCGGAGCCCTCACCACGTCCTTCCCCCGCCTGCCCCTCCTCGTCACCGCGTCGGTTACGGCCGTGGCCTCCCTGGCCCTCACCCGCACACCCCGCCACGAACGGCCGTCGACGAGCCCCTAGATCGCGGGCCTGCCCTGCCTGCTTGTCTTGCTGCTTGTCCTGCTCACACGGGAGACTTCCGCGCGAGTACGGCCCCCGCCGCGGCGGCGAGGAAGGGGTTCCGTCAGGCGGGCGTCGGCGTCGCTTCGAAGGTGAGTGCTTCGGGGATCGCCGTGAAGGCGGTGCCGAGTTCTGCGGCAAGGGCGCGGCGGTCCGGATCGCCGGGGAGCGACACCCATGCGTCCAGCGCGTGGCGAAAGGCGGCGACGAGGAAGTCCAGTGCCAGCCGCAGGCGCAGGTCGTGGGCGGGTTCTTCGGTGTGGAGTCTGCGCCGGAGGGTCTGCATCGCCGTACGGGCCGTGCGGTCGCAAAAGTGCAGGCCGTGAGCATCCATGGACGGCGTCTCCGCGGCCAGACGGCGACTGAGACGGACGCGTCTCGCCCACCCCTCGTCGGTCATCCGGTCCAGCGCGGCGAGCAGCGATGCCTGCAGCATCGCCAGAACCGTTCCGCCTCCTGTCTCACGGGTCTCCAGGTCGCTGAGGAACGCCGCCCACAGGTCCTGGGTCGGCGCCATGGCCACGTCTTCCTTGCTGGCGAAGTTGCGGAAGAACGTGCGCTTGGAGACCTCGACCGCGTCGCACAGCTCGTCCAGCGTTGCCCCGTCGAAGCCGCGTTCGCTGAACAGCTCCAGGGCGGTGTCGATCAGCGCCTGACGGGTGCGCAGTTTCTTGCGCTCGCGCAGCGGAAGGCGCTCTGCGCCGGGCGGGACGTGTGCGTCGGTGGTGGCCATCAAGGTCAGTGTAGCGCGGGCGCTAATGCCCCCTGTAGGTTAATGCCACTCAGTGGCACAACTGATCCCGACCACCTGAAAGGGCTGATCTCTCATGCGTGCACTCGTTGTTGACCCCTCCGCGCCCGGCCGCCTGCGCCTGGACGAGGCGCCGGACCCCGAGCCCGCTCCCCACCAGGCGCTCGTCCGCGTCGCGGCGACCTCGCTCAACTTCGGCGAGCTCAAGCACGGCCTGTCAGAGGCGCCCGCCGGGGCCGTGCTCGGCTGGGACGCCGCCGGCATCGTGGAACGTGCTGCAGCCGACGGGTCCGGCCCCGCGGTCGGCACACCCGTGATCACGCTCGCCCCCGACGGCGCCTGGGCGCAGCTGCGCGCAGTCGACACCGACCTCATCGGTACGGTGCCTGCCGGCGCCGACCTCGGCCTGGTCAGCACCGTCCCCGTGGCCGCCACCAGCGCCCTGCGCGCCCTGCAGCGGCTCGGGCCCCTCCTCGGCAAGCGTGTCCTGATCACCGGCGCCACCGGTGGAGTCGGACGGTACGCGGTCCAGCTCGCACGCCGCGGCGGAGCTCACGTCATCGCATCGACCGCCGATCCCCGTACGCACGGCGACAGCCTGCGGGCCCTCGGCGCACACGACATCGTGACCGGCCCCGAGGCCCTCACCGAAGCGGTCCACGGAATCATCGACATGGTCGGTGGGAAACACCTGGTCGAGGGCTATGCCCGCCTTGCCGAGCACGGCACCCTCGTCTCGGTGGGCCGCGCCGCGCAGGAACCCGACACATTCCCGGTCGGCGCCTTCTCCGGCGCGCCGACCGGACACGACCGCGCGCTGGTCAGCTTCTTCCTGCTGCGCTGCACAGGACTCGCCCCCGACCTGACCCTGCTGGCCGGCCTGGTGGCGTCCGGCGAACTCGACGCCCAGATCGCCTGGCGCGGCCCCTGGGGCAAGGCCACCGAAGCCGCCGAGCTGCTCCTCGACCGCCGCCTGCACGGCAAGGCGGTCCTCGACCTCTCCTGACCGCCCTCACTGCGCCGTCCTGCTCCGAGCCCCGTATTCCGGTTCCGGCCCGGCAAGCCTGCCTGGCCGGCATCCGGGGCCGGTACGAGCTCGCGCGAGCCGCACGGCCCCCTCCCCGCCGTCGGCCTGATGAACCGACAGCGGGGGAGACCGGCAGGGCGGTCCGTGCGTCAGGGGACGCCGAGCAGGCGCAGCGCGGCGGTCGCCGCGGCAGCTGCCAGAACCACTATGAGGAACGGGACCTTGCGCCAGGCGAGCAGTCCGGCCGCCAGAACGCCGACCGGTCGGGCGACCCCGGCCGGTCCGCCACCTTCGGTCAGCGCTGTCGTGGCGACCAACGAGGTCAGCAGGACGACGGTGGAGATCCCCATGAGCTTCTCCACCCGTGGCGGGAAGGTGGCCCTGCTGCGCAGGTAGGGGCCGGCGAGCCGGAAGGCGAAGGTGCCTCCGGCGAGCACCAGCATCGCAGCGACAAGGGTGGCACGTTCGGTCATCGGTGGTCCTTCCCCGGTGCGGCAGTGAGAGCCAGCCCGGCGAGGGCGAGCAGTACCGGAAGGCCGGCGGGCAGAAAGGGGGTGGCGGCCAGTGCGACGGCGGCGCCGGCGAGGCCGGCCCGGCGCTTCTCCCGGTCTCCGAGGGCGGGGACGATGAGGGCCAGCAGGATGGCCGGGAACATCGCGTCCAAACCGAAGGCGTCGGTGTCGTCGATGACGGTGCCGATGGCGCCGCCGGCCAGGGCTCCCAACGGCCAGCACACCAGGATGCCCAGGCCGCAGGCCCAGTAGGCGGCCTTCTTGCGTTCCGGGTCCTCTTGGGCGAGGGCGAAGACCACGCTCTCGTCGTTCATCAGGTGGGTGCCGAGCAAGCGGCGCCGGCCGTCGCCGAGGACATCGGGCAGGGCCAGCCCGAACGGCACGTGACGGGCGTTGACCAGGAGCCCGGCCAGCACGGCGGCCACCGGACTGCCACCGGCCGCCAGGATTCCGATGAACAGGAACTCCGACGAAGCGGCGAGGACGGTCAGACCGAGCACCACCGGAAGCCACAGGGGGAAGCCCGATGCCACGGCGATCGCGCCATACGAGAGGCCGATGACTCCGACGGCGAGACAGACAAGGGTGATGTCCCGCAAGAGCGCACGGTCCAGCGTTCTCCATATCGAATGCACGTTGAGTATGATGAACACCCCTCACGGCGTTCGTCAAACAGAACGCATGACCACTGGAGCGAACGATGTCCTCGGAACCGCAGACTCCCTCAAGGGTCCCCATGGAGTCGATCGCAGCCGGCCTGCGACGAGAGCGCTCACGCTCGGGCATCTCGCTGAGCGAGGTGGCGCGCAGGGCCGGCATTTCCAAGTCGACGCTCTCCCACCTGGAGACGGGGAAGGGCAATCCCAGCCTGGAGACCCTGTGGGCCCTGTGCGTGGCCTTGGACATCCCGTTTTCCCGGCTGCTGGACCCGCCCCGCCCACACATCCGGGTCATCAGGGCGGGCGAGGGGGCCGCGGTCGCCGCGGCGGAGTCGGAGTACCGCGCCACCTTGCTGGCCGCCAGCCCACCCGGTGCGCGCCGGGACGTCTATCGCATCGATGCCGAGCCGGGTGCGGTGCGGGCCTCCGACCCGCACATGCCCGGAGTCGTCGAGCACGTGCTGCTCGCCGGCGGCCGGGCTCTGGTCGGCGTCGCGGGGGAGGCCGTCGAACTGGGGCCCGGCGACTACGTCGCCTATCCGGCGGACGTCCCGCACGTCTTCGAAGCCCTCGTCCCGTCGACGCGGGCGGTCCTCGTCCTCGAACACCCCTGAACGAAGAGCCGGACACCCAGCGGACGTTCACGCTGTCACGAAAGCACTGCGATGAGTTCCTCGCGACAGGAGACACCGGTCTTGCGGTACACCGCTTTGAAGTGATCGTTGACGGTGTGCGGGGACACGCTCAGACGGCGGGCGATCTGTTTGGCCGACAGGCCCTCCAGCGCCTGCTCGATCACTGCCGTCTCCCTGCGGGTGACGCCGTACCAGGCGGCGACCGCCGGGAGCAGCAGCCCGGCGGAGGTGGGCTGGACCGTGATGACGACGTCGTCGGGCGCGTCACCGTCCAGGCGCTGCGCCTGGACTGCGATCCAGCCGTCGGCCGTGGGGACACGGCTCAGTGCGCCTCCCGCCGTGTGACGGGCGAAGAAGGCGATGTTCCAGGTGGTGAGGGCGAGGTCGTCGTCCGTGGTGAGCTCCGATCCGGGTGCGCACGCGCGCAGCCAGTCACGGCCTGTGGGGGAGGCTGCCCTGATCCTGTCGTCCTTGCCCACCACGATCACTCCCGGCGGCCTCACGCCCGGAAGCGGGCGCGGCGTTGTCAGTCGGGTGACGAACCTTCTCAGAATCGTGCACAGGTCGGGCACCAGGTGCTGGACGGCCGCGGCGTCGTCGGACGAGAAGGGGCGCCTGCCCCGTTCCCGCAGCAGCGTCATGGTTCCCCACACCACACCACCGGCGACCAGCGCCGCCCGCATCTCGCTGCCGAATCCCTGGGGAAGGAGCACCTCGTGCAGACGACGGCTCGACCGTTCCTCGGGCGAGCCCGAGCCGAGCACTCCGACCTTCGACGGGCTCGTGATCAGTTCGGAGAACGGAAACAGATCCCGGCCCCGGACCTCGTCGATCAGCGTGCGGCGGAACACCTCGCCGCAGTAGCCGTGCTCCCGGCTCACGAAGCAGCCCGCTCCCGTGACGGGGTCGGTACCGGCGAGCATGTACCCGTCGTGCGGTACAACCCGCCCGATGCGCTGCGACAGCTCGCACCCCAGCTCCGGCACCGTGCGGGACTCGGCCATGGCTTTCGTCAACACGCCACGAGTATCACGGCCGCCCGCAGGGGCAACCCCCCACATTGCGGGATGTTCACCCGCAGGCGTCCACGTGATCCTCGAAGGCAAGCGGATCCGCGCCGGAGACGCACGAGAGAACGGATGCCAGCGATGCGACGTCGACTCACCGCGATCGCCCTCACCCTGGGCACGGCAGCACTGCCGCTGACCACCGCAGGACCGACCACGCCGGACTTCACGACGACGGCCGCAGCGTCAGCACGCGACGTCATCGAGATCCGCAGCGAGAAGCACGACAAGTGCCTGGCGTCCAACGGGGACAACGTCAAGACATGCGCCAGTGCACACGCGCCAATTGGCAGACCTGGCGGATCACGCACATCTGACCGGCCCCGGAAGCAGGGGCCCCGGCGCGAGGGGGAGGCGCCGGGGCCCCGCCGAGGGCTCCTGTATCTCGCCTTCGCAGCCGCCACCACCGGTCCGCACAACCTCGTGGCCACCGGCGTATTCCGCGGCGGCCACGACCTCCACCACTACCTCGACCACCGCATCGGCTCGCTCCCCGGCATTCAGGCCGTCGAGACCGCCCCCATCCTGCGCGAAGTCAAACGGCTCGCCGTCGGCCCCTGACCAGGATTTCGCGGCGTGACCTGCTGAGGATGGGCGGCGCGGGTCAGTCTTCGAAAGGGACGAACCTGGCAAGTGACGTCCAGTCCAGGGGACGCACGATCGTGGCCAGGTGGGCGAAGGGGTCCTGCGCAGCCGTTTGGAACCACATCACCGAGAACACCGTATGCCCAGGCTCCGCAGTGTCTTCGGGCTTCCACCGCGAGGTCAGTCGGGCATGAACCGTCTCTCGCGGGAGCCACTCCTCGACCCGTCGGTCCGCATCGGCTCGGAGCTGGTTGAGGTCATGCACATACAAATGTGGCGTCGCTGCCATCGCCTTCTCGATGCGCATCAGACGAAAGCGACGGTGCAGGTGCGGCGTCCCTTCGAGCATGCCTTCACGGTCGTCACTGACCGTGAGCGCGCGAAGCTCGGCGCGTACCGGTCCCACCTGGTAGCTACGCAACTCGTCATTCCCCGTCTGGATCACGGGCGAGAGGATAGGCGTGTCCGGCAAGCACACCAAACGACGTTCGTGTCACGCCAGGAAACATTCGCCCCTCCATGACGTCATGCAGAGGGCCTCTTGCTGATCATGTGTGAGCCATCCCTCTCCCGCCGTCGTGGCGCTGGCGGCCCGGGAAGGTCGACCATGTAGTCATGACCTCCTCGCCCCGCCCGCCGCACGTCGGGGGCCGAACGGATCCAACAGGCCGGACTGCCGCGCCCGGTGGAGGGTCCGCTCCCGCCCGCGGATACCTGCTGGACAACGCGCGCGCCGAGGCGGGCGAGCGATTCGTTTGGCTGGCCGAGCTGTTCGACGGTGTGACGCGCGGGCACTTCGATCGACTGGGGGTCAGGGCCGGCTCGCGCTGCTGGGAAGTGGGGGCCGGTGGCCCCGGTATCCCGGAGGCACTCGCGGCCGCCGTCGGCCCGACCGGGCACGTGCTGGCCACGGACATCGACCCGTCGTGGCTGAAGGCAGGCGACGGGTACGAGGTGCGCCGGCACGACGTCGCCGCTGATCCGCCCCCGGAGCCGGGGACGTTCGATCTGGTGCACGCCCGGCTCGTGCTGGTCCATGTACCCGACCGGGCTCGCGCGTTGGCAACGATGGCGGCAGCGCTACGGCCCGGCGGCTGGCTGTTGGTCGAGGACGCCGATACCGCTCTGCAGCCACTGGCATGCCTGGACGACAGCGGTCCTGCGCAGCGGCGGGCCAACCGGCTGCGCGACGCGGTCCGGGAGCTGCTGGCACGCCGCGGCGCGGACCTGCGCTACGGCCGGACACTGCCGCGGGCATTGCGGGAGGCCGGCTTGGTCGATGTCGCCGCGGCGGGCTCATTCCCGGTCGGCGGGCCGGCCTGCGACCGGCTGGAGGCGGCGACCATCCGGCACGTGCGCGGCGAGCTGCTCGCGGCCGGCCTGGCCGACGACGCCGCGATCGACGCGCACCTGGCCGCCCTCCACGCGGGCGAACTCGACCTGACACTCGCGCCGCTGATCTCGGCCTGGGGACGCCGTCCAGCCGAGCACCCTCCGGCACTCGGTTAGGTGCGGATCCGGACGTGGCCCGACCGAGCCACCTCACTGCCGGCGGTCGGCGCCGGCACTGGCCACACGGGTGCCGGGCCACTCCTCGGCTTGGGCGGAGCGCGGCCGCGCTGATGGTCGGCGTCCCGCGCCTTGTTGCCCGCAGCCGGACGTGACCAGCCGACTGCAGGGCCGGCCTTCCCATCACGGCAGCGCAAACGCCGTGTCAGCCGTTCAGCTTGCTGTGGCGGTCGGCACCTGGCCCAGCTCCGCCTGGCGCAGGCGCTTTGCTTGCATCTGGGCCAGGGACTGCAGTGCCTGGGCGCTGTTCGGGTCCTTGTCCGAGTCCTGGTAGGTCATGACGGCGATGACGGTGCCCACACGGAGGGTCATCTTGATCTGCGGGTCTGCGTAGGGGGCCCGCGGATCGGCGTAGGCCACGCTCTCGTCGCCGATTCTCGGCATGGAGACCTCGGCTGCCCCGGCCGCTCCGGCCTTCTTGCGGTTGCTGAAGGCTCTCTCGGCCACATCCCGGCTGGGATACGCCATCAGGTCCCAGTGCACGGCGCCGGAGTCGCCAGGTGCCCTGAACTGCACAGTTCCGGTGCTCCAGTGCCACGAGCAGCCCTCAGGGCCGTCGCCGTTCCTGGAGCACCGCTTTTCTTGGGGTATTTCACGGGCTTTCAGCTGCGTCACGCCCGACCGCCAGCCCACCGGCATGCTCTGAAGGTCCGGTAGAGCCTTTTCCAGGGCCCCAGCGTCGAGCACGGTATCGGAACCGCTGGCGAGGCTTTCGCCTCGCGCGTCACTCACCGGACTGGCCCCCTCGTGGGAACCGGCCTCACCGCCACCGCATCCTGCCACCGATACCATCAATCCGGCTGCCAGCATCCATGCGCGAGAGCGTGATCCAGACCAGAGGCGCCGCACGGGACCCCCCTTCTGATCCTTCGTCTCAAAGCGTTGAGGCCAAGCATAGAAGGCGCAGGTTGCCTGCTCCGCCGCAGGTCAGCCGGCAGAACGCGCGTGGGCCCCACTCCCCGATGGCCAGGCGGTCGACCTTGGTGACCCAGGCCGCGCAGGTCTGTTGAACCGGGGGGCGACCCTCCGGCCGGGGGCGCCGTTCTCCGGCCGGGTCGTTCGGGTCAGCCCTGGGCGTTCTCGGCCGGTGTGAGCAGCACGAAGTCGGCGCCCGCCGGGTCGAGACAGACGGCCAGCCGACCCACGCCCTCCGCGTCCTCCGGTCCCATCTGGACGGAGCCGCCGTTGGCCGTGACCTTCGCGATCGTGGCGTCACAGTCCGCTGTCGCGAACACCGGGTGCCAATACGCCTTGCCACCGTTCAGCGTGAGGTGCTCGGACGGGAGTTCCATCAGCCCGCCGTGCATCCGCTCCTCGCCCTGGCCCGCCGGGGTGATCAGGGAGTACGTGCCCCCGCCTCTCGCCGGCATCGGTCGGGGAGAGCCGGACGGTGCCGCCCGCCTGCTCCACGGCCTTCGCGGCGGCATGGGCGTCGTCGGTGCGAAAGTGCGACGCGGAGTGCAGCATCGAGCGGTGGGGAGGCGCCCGGGACGCCGGACACCGCCCGGCACAACGGCCGGGCAGACCGCCTGGTTACGCAGGTGCGCCCGGCTGCGCCGTCTCGTCCGGGCCGTCGTCGCCGCCGTCGTGGACGAGGCGCTGGAGGGCCTGGGCCCCCGCTGCTCGTCAACCTTTCCGTACGGTACCGTACGGTCGGAACATACGCTCTCGTATGGAGGTGCGGCTATGTGGAGTGTGCGCACGGTACGCAATGTCCACCAGAGGATCGTCGAGGCCCCGGCCGAGAGCGTCGGCGCCCTCTTCGACCGGCTCTCCGCCCCGGACGACCCCCTCTTCCCCACCCCGGTCTGGCCCGCGATGGTCCTCGACCGCCCGCTCGGCCCCGGCGCCGCCGGCGGCCACGGCCGGGTCCGCTACCGGGTCACCGCCTACGAGCCCGGGCGGTCCGTCCGGTTCGACACCACCGACGACGGGCTCGGTGCGGGCTTTCACCGGTTCGACGTCGAACCC
The DNA here is from genome assembly GCF_020328095.1 of Streptomyces sichuanensis. Classification (NCBI taxonomy): domain Bacteria; kingdom Bacillati; phylum Actinomycetota; class Actinomycetes; order Kitasatosporales; family Streptomycetaceae; genus Streptomyces; species Streptomyces sichuanensis. The sequence goes on along the minus strand of NZ_JAIXMK010000013.1, from coordinate 86,247 downwards.
CTCGGCCCCGACCGCTGCCGGATCTCCCATGTGCTCGAAGTGACGATGGGCACGGGGGCGTTCGCGCTGGGAAGCTGGCGATCGAGCCCGTCCACGACACGATGGTCGAGGAGGCGTTCGACAACGCCGAGCGGGCCGCCCTCGGTACCCTGCCCCATCCGCCGGTCCGCCGCTCGCCCCGCGCTCTGCTCGTCAACCGCCTCTTCTGGGCGCGGCCCGCCGCCGTCCCCGTGCCCGCCGACGCCCGCCTGCTGCACGACGCCGTCGAGCGGTCCGACTTCGCCGACGCCTGGCGCATGCCGCTGAATCCCGGCATGGACCGTGACCCGCGGGCCTGGCGGCACGTCCTGCCCTTCCCCGTGCACGGCACCGCCGACCGCGAGCTGCTGGTCGGCAAGGACGCCTCCCACCTGGACTTCCGCTCGTCGGTCCTGGTCGACGACGACGCGGTGACGCTTGCCACCGCCGTACGGATCCACAACACGCGCGGCCGGCTGTACTTCGCGGTGGTGCGCCGCGTCCACCCGCACATGGCCCGGCTGATGCTGTGGCGGGCCCACCGGCGCGTGGCGTTCGCGACCCGGCCAGCCGGCGAGCGGAACCAGCAGCTCCGTAAGGCTCCCCGGTAGGGCTCCGTCAAGGTGAGTGCCGGGTGGGCGAGGTGTACCGGGCGAGTGAGAGACGGCCGGGGTGATGACGGTCCGCTGGTCCTCTGTCCCCGGCTGCAAGGGGTCCTTGGGGTGACCCGCCTACCGCAGGATCGCGGTGACCACGCCGCCGCCGACCGCCTTGCCGGCCTCCCGGATGGAGAACCGCGTGCCCTTCTCCACGGCGACCTGCTCGGCGAGCCGAACGGACATGAAGGCCGGGCCGCCCCGGGACACGTCGATGTCCTGGCCGTCCTGCCGGAGGACCACGATCTGCCCGGCGACGTCCGTCGTGCGGAAGTAGAACTGGGCTTGGCGCCGCGCGAACGTCACGTCGCGACCGCCGTCGTCCTCGGGAAGCACGTACACCTCGGCTTCGAAGGCGCTGTGGGCCGTGGCCGTGCCGGGGACGGCGAGGACCTGGCCGCGTTCGACGTCCTCGCGCGTGACGCCACGCAGCTCCACGCCGATGTTCTCCCCGGCCTCCGCCCACTCGGTGCGCTCACCGCGGAACCGTTCGATGGCGGTGACAGTAGCGGTCCCCGAGGTGCTCAGGCCGACGTACTCCACCTCGTCGCCCACCCGGAGGACGCCGCGCTCGATCCGGCCGGTGAGGACAGTGCGCGGGCGGCGGCCGGAGAGGGGGAAGACGTCCTCGACCGGCATCAGGAAGGGCATGTCGCGCTCGCGGGGCGCGGCCGGGAAACCGGACATGACGGTCAGCAGCTCCTCGACGGCCGAGGGCTGCCGGGCCGAGCCGAAGACGATCGGTACCACCTCGGCCGGGTACGCGTGCCGCCGCAGCAGTTCACGGATCTCCAGTGCCAGGACCTGCTGGAGTTCCGGGTCCGGCAGCAGGTCGGCCTTGTTCACGAACACGGCCACGTGCTCCACGCCCACCGCCCTGACGAGGCGGAGCAGCTCCGCGGTGGCGGGAGTCGGCCCGTCGGTCGCCGACACCACGAGCACCACAGCGCGGCGGCGATGGCCCCGCGTCAGCTTCTCGGCGCCACTCGTGCCGGGCGGCCAGTCGAGTGCCGTGAAGTGCCGCGCCGTGGGGACGTGGCCCGTGGCGCGGGCGATCGCGCCGGTCAGCGTGGTCGTGCCGCTGCCCGGAGCGCCGACGTACTCCACCTCCCGGCCCGATCTGATCATTGACTCGTCCATCGGCCCATTGTCGAGGGCCGGCCGTTCGACGGGCCAATCGAAAAAATCATGGATTGCGGGAAACCCCGCCCCGTGGCGCACGTCAGCCTGCACGATGTGAATCCATCGACTCTCCGCAGCCCATCCCCTAGGTGGACGCATGCCCGCACCGCATTCCCGAAGCGATCGCACCTTTCCCCTGTGGGCGGCGGTCATCACGGCGTTGGGCGCGCTGCTGGCCGCGGTGATCGGCAAGTACGGGTTGCCGTCCTTCTCGGCCGACCGCCCCCCGTCCCGGTACGACGGCGGTGTGCCGGACGCGTTCCTCGGGCAGTGGCGGGGCGACGTCACCGAAGAGGGCCTGCGGTCGTCCGTCTACGGGGCCGCCGTGTCGATCACCGAGACCGGGCCGGGAGGCGAGGCCGGCAGCATCGAGTACACGGCTCCCGGGCTGCTGTGCAAGGGGGTTCTCGTGCTGCAGGAGGTCGGCGACGACCGCAGGACGATCACGCTGGGCGAGGAGATCAGGACCGGACGGTGCGTCCCCCGGGGGCGCATCATCCTCACCGCGGGGGCCGAGCGCCATGTGACGTTCTTCTACACCGGGAAGAAGCGCGACGGCACCCTCCAGGTGGTCAGGGGAGGGCTGGACAAGAGCGCCTGAGCCCCGCTCGCGCACCATCGGCTCGGTACCGCCCCCGGTTCGTCCATGGATCTTCGGATTCAGGTCGGCGCGCTGCGGCTCAGATGCCCGAAGTGCCGAACCACTGGTCGGCGGCCCGCTCGAACGCTTTCCGGTCGACGTCGCGATCGCCCGCCCAGGCGACGATGCCGTCCGGCCGGACGAGCACGGCACCCAGCCCGAGGTCGTTCTTCGCCGCCCCGGCCGCGTAACGCAGCCGGCTCCGCCGGCCCGTCGCCGCATCGCGCAGGCGGTGGCCGGTGCTGAAATCGAGCGCGACGCCTCGTCCGTCCTGCAACAGCTCGCCGAGGCGAGTGCCGTCTTCGAGACAGAGGTCCGGGGCGTTGCGGCCGACCAGCGGATGCTCGCAGCCGAGGTCGTAGCGGATCGACGATCCCGACACCTTCTCGAACACGTGGGTCGTTCCGTCACGGGTCGCGAGCAGGTCGCGCATCAGTCCTTGGAGCGCCCGGCCATGGGGCCCCGGCCTCATCACCGCCGCCTGGGCGCGCGTCCAGTCGAGCACCCAGGCGCCGATCGGATGCCGCTCGCGGGTGTAGATGTCGAGAAGCCCGTCGGGCGCGTACCCGTGCGCGGTCGCCGCGAGCTTCCACCCCAGGTTCACGGCGTCGCCGATGCCGAGGTTGAGCCCCTGCCCGCCGAGGGGGGAGTGGATGTGCGCGGCGTCGCCCGCGAGCAGGACGCGCCCACGCCGGTAGGTCGTCGCCTGCATCGCCCGGTCGGTGAAGGTCGAGACGAGACGGACGTCGCTCAACGTCACGTCGGTACCGGACACACGGCGCAGCACCGTCTGGAGGTGGCCGAGGGACGGCTGTTGTGAGCGATCGAACGCGCCGCCGTCGAAGTCCATCATGCCGATGTGCCCCTCGGCGGGCATCCGCAGGTACATGCCCGTCGGCGTCAGGTTGACCCCGGGGCTCAACCCGTCGGGACCGGCGACGGTGGCGAGCATGACGTAGCCGGTGAACAGCGGCTCGGTGCCGACGAACTCGAAGCCCGCAAGCCTGCGCACCGCGCTGCGTCCGCCGTCGCAGCCGACGAGCCAGCGCGCCGCGTACGCGTGCTCGCCGGCGTGCGCGACCACGCCCTCGTCGTCTTGCGCGACGGCCGAGACCGTGACGCCGCGCCTGATCTCCACGCCGAGCCGGGAAGCCTGCTCGGACAGCACCGTCTCGACCGCTTCGAGGTTCGTCAGCACCCCGTCCATCACCGGACCGGGAAGCCGGAACGGCAGGGCGGCGAGGTCGACCTTGGCCGGATCGAGCACCATGCCGGCGAAGTGCCCCACCCCACGCGGAGGTGACGGCACGTCCGCACCGGACTCCGGGCCGGGATCGTCGTGGACGCCCGACGCCGTCAGCAGGGGGTGCAGCATCCCGCGGCGGTAGAACGCCTCGACCGACCCGGCCGACAAGCCCCGCATCCCGAGCGGGTCCGCCCGCCACGGGGAGCCGGGCTCCGGCTCCCGCTCCAGCACCAGGACCGAGCAGCCCGCGAGCCCGAGCTCGCAGGCGAGGAACAGCCCGACCGGGCCGGCGCCCACGATCACTACGTCATGCATGAGAAATCCCTTTCCGAAGCCGCTTTTCTGCACCTCGGCAAGACTGCTGCGGGCCGCTCACACGGGGCGCACACGGCGTTGATACGAGGGCACACGGGCACTGCCCTGATGTGAGGACCCGACCGTGCGCGTGCGAAGATCGGACCATGGACGGGGGTGCACGGATTCGTGTCACGCTGCTCGGCGCCTTCCAGGTGTCCCGTGGTGACACCGCCCTGCCCGTACCGGGGGCCCGGTTGCAGGCTCTGGTCGTACGGCTGGCCCTCGCCGGCGGGCACGCGGTCGAGCGGAGCGGCCTCATCGACGCGATCTGGGCGGAGGACCCGCCGGCCGATCCGGCCCACGCCCTGCAGGCCCTCGTCTCGCGGCTGCGCCGCACCCTCGGCTTGGCCGGCGTCGTGCAACGCGCGGGCGGCTACCGGCTGGCCGTGGAGGCGGCCGACGTGGACGCACTGCGGTTCGAGCAGCTCGCCGCCCGGGGCCGCGACCGCCTGCACGCCGGCGACCACCACGCCGCGGCGGCCGTGCTCGGCGAGGCCGTGGCGCTGTGGGGTGACCGTCCCGGTGCCGAGCCCACAGTCGTCGCCGCGACAGCGACGGCCGTCGCGACCCGGCTGGCCCACACCTCGATCGAGGCCGTGGTCGGCCTCGCCGACGCCGAGCTGGCGCTGGGCCGTGCCGACGCGGCCGTCGCCCGTCTGACCGCACTGCTCGCCGAGCACCCCGTCCACGAGCGCGCCGCCGCACTGCTCATGGACGCACTCGCCGCCCAAGGGCGCCAGGCCGACGCCCTCGCCCTGTACGAGCGGGTCCGCGAGAGCCTGGCCGACGTCCTGGGCACCGACCCGGGCGCCGCCCTGAGCGAACGCCACCTGCGCCTGCTGCGCACCGAGCGGCCCGCCCCCGGCACCGCGCAGGTCAAGCAGAGCAACCTGCCCGCGCCGCTGACCAGTTTCATCGGCCGCGACGACGACCTCGCCCGGATCGACGCGCTGCTCGCCTCCGGACGCCTGGTGACCGTGCTCGGTCCCGGCGGCGCCGGCAAGACGCGCCTGGCGGTCGAGGCCGCCCGACGCCACGTGCACGCCTACCGCGACGGCGTCTGGATGATCGACCTCGCCTCCGTCACCGAGCCCGCCAAGGTCGGCGCGGCGCTGCTGGCCACGATCGGGCTGCGCGGTGCGGCGCTGTTCGGGACATCGGCCACGCTGCGCGGCGACCCGGTCGGCGAGCTGGACGTACTGGCGGACCAGCTGGACGGCCGGGAGAGCCTGCTCCTGGTGGACAACTGCGAGCACGTCATCGACGCAGTGGCGCACCTGATCGCGCCGCTGCTGGCTCGCTGCGCCACCCTGCGGGTGCTGGCCACGAGCCGGGAACCACTGGCCCTCGACGGCGAAGCACTGGTCCCGCTCGGCCCGCTCACCCTGCCCGAGCCGCACGAAGACGTCGAGCAGGCCCGCCGTACGGCGTCGGTGCGCCTGTTCACCGACCGGGCGGCGGCCGTGCGGCCCGGTTTCGACGTCGACGAGCACAACCTCGGCGAGGTGCTGCGCGTCGTCCGCAGCCTGGACGGCATGCCGCTCGCACTCGAACTGGCCGCGGCCCGCCTGCGCACGCTCTCGCTGGCCGGTCTGGCCGCCGGGTTGTCCGACCGGTTCCGCCTGCTCACCACCGGCAGCCGGACCGCCTTCCCCCGGCATCGCACGCTGCACGGCGTCATCGCGTGGAGCTGGGACCTGCTCGGCGCGGACGCCCGTGCGGTCGCGGAGCGCATCTCGGTCCTGCCCGGCGGCGTCACCCCGGCCTCGGCCACCGCGGTCTGTGCCGGCACCGCGGTGCCGGCCGCCGGGATCCCGGAGCTGCTCGCGGTCCTGGTCGACCGGTCGTTGCTGCAGCTCGCGCCGGACACCGGCCGGTACCGGATGCTGGAGACCATCCGCGAGTACGGCCTGGAGCGCCTGGCCGAACAGGGCACCCTGACCGGCGTGCGGGACCTGGCCGCCCGCTGCTTCGCCGGGCTGGTCGCCCGCCACGACCCGCTGCTGCGCGGCCCCGGGCAGCTCGACGCGCTCCACGTCCTGCACGCCGAGTACGACAACGTGCTCGCCGCCCTGCGCCACCTCTGCGACGCCGAGGACGCCGCCGGTGCGATCGCACTCGCGGTGGACCTGATCTGGTACTGGCAGATGCTCGGCCGGCACCTCGACGCGGCCTACTGGCTCGGCGAGGCGGTCGCGGTGCCGGTCGAGCGGCCGACCCTGCAACGCGACATCGCCGAGGGACTGCTGGCGCTCAACACCGTCGGCACCCGGGGTGCGCTGGCCAACGACTGGATCGAGGAGCGGCGCGAGGAACTGCGGGCGCTCGTCGGCCGGCTGCTGGGCCATCCGGAGCTGCCGGGCCTCTGCGGCGTGCTGACCGCGGTCTGGCTGGCCTCCCTGGTGGAGACCGAGGTGTCGCCGACGGTCCTCCGGCGGCTGGTCGACGGGCCCGACGTGTGGCTGACCGGGATGGCCCGCCTGTTCCGGGCCCAGTTCGCCGAAAATGATGGAAACTTCGACCGGGTCCGCGACGACGTGAGTGCCGCGCTGGAGTGCTTCGCCCGGGCGGGCGACCGCTGGGGTCTGGCCAAGGCACTGCCCCTGCAGGCGCTGGTGCGGCAGTACGACGGCGATCTCGACGGCGCACTGGCCGACCTGAACGAGGCCAAACGGCTGGCCCGCGAGTTCGGACCGCTCAGCCTCAGCGACGAGATCTTCGTCGACCTGCGCCTGACCGACCTGCACGTGCGGCTCGATGAGCCCGCGCGGGCGGCCGGGACGATCGCCGCGGCCCGGGAGCGCGTACTGCGCTCGGCATCGCCCGAGACGGCGATCCTGCTCGACGCCCGGGAAGCCGCTCTGCGGGTGCGGACCGGAGACCTGGCCCGAGCCCGCGAGCTGGTCGAGTCAGTCGAGGCCCAACTGACCGAGCAGGTCCGGTTCGGCGGCGACCAGGGGCAGGCACTGGTCGGCGCGGTGCGGGGCGCGCTCTGTCTCGAACTCGGCGACGGGCCGGGCGCCGAAGAGGCGCTGGGCCGGGCGTACGCGGCGGCGGTCGACAGCAGGGACATGCCGATCGTGGCGACGGTGGCGGTCGGCGTGGCCGGCCTCGCCGCCCTGCACGGGAGGCACAGCGAAGCCGCTGTCCTGCTCGGCGCGGCGGCCCGTCTGCGCGGCGCCCACGACCGCACCGATCCGCAGACGCGCACGCTGAGCAGCCGCAGCCGAACCGCGCTCGGCGACGAGCGCTTCGCCGAGGCGTACGAGACCGGCTGGCAGCTGGACGCGACAGCGGCCCTGGCCCGGACCGATCCGGCGCGGCTGCACTGCGTGGTACCGGCCGCGTCACCTCCCGGGCCGGGCGGCGCTCGGACACCGCGGGCGTGAGCCCGGCCGCCGCGGCACGAGACGTACGCGCCCTACTTCGGCGCCTGGAAGCCGCCGATCTTCTCTTCGAGCAGCTCGGCCAGCCGCAGTGGGGTGCGGTCCTCGAACATCGGACCGATGAGCTGCACTCCCACCGGCAGGCCCTCGGGGGACCGGCCCGCGGGTACGGCGGTGGCGGGCAGGCCGGGCATGGTGGCCACACCGGCCCAGACCAGCTGGTCGAGATAGGGGTACTCGACGCCGTCGATGTCGATCCGGCGTTCCAGCAGATCGGGGTTGTGGTCGTGCGGGAACGCGGGAGTGGGCGTGATGGGACACACCACGGCATCGAACTCGGCGAAGAGCTGCCGCCAGCCGTGGCGGTGGAGCTCGCGACGGTCGTTCGCCCCGATCCAGTCGCGGTGGCTGAACACCGTCCCGCGCAGCCGCGCCGCGTCGAGGCTCTGATCGTCCGCGCTCAGTCCGGCGGCGAGGGCCCGGAGCTGCTCGTACTCGTCGAGGGGGAAACGTGCAGCGGAGCTCGACATCAGCAACTGCGTGTAGAGCGTCGCGGCTTCGGTCAGATCGGGCAGCAGCGGACTGTGCCGTTCGACGCGGGCGCCGCCGTCGACAAGCGCGTCGGCCACCCGGTGCACGCCCGCCCGCACGGCGGCCCCGGTCGGAATGAGCGGATGCTCGTCGAGGACCAGGACCCGGAAGTCACAGAGCCGTTCGTGGCGTGCGGGCGGCAGCGTCACGTCGTGCGCCACGCCGAGCGTCAGCGGGTCCGGTCCGGCCATGACGTCGAGCAGGAGCGTGAGGTCGCGGGCGGTGCGGGCCATCGGACCGACGACGGCGAGGTCGAGGTCGGCCGGCAGTGCCGGCGCGGGCGGCGGGACCATGCCGCGGCTCGCCGCCAGCCCGAGCGTCGGCTTGTGCGCGTACACACCGCAGAAATGTGCGGGGGTGCGCAGCGAACCGGCGATGTCGGATCCGATGGACAGCGCGCCGAATCCGGACGCCAGCGCCGCCGCTGATCCGCCGGAGGAGCCACCCGCGGTGCGACCGTGATCCCACGGGTTATTGGTGGTGCCGTAGATCTCGTTGAAGCTCTGTATGTCTTGCAGCCTCAAGGGCACATTGGTCTTACCGAGCACCACCGCGCCGGCGGCCTTGAGCCGCGACACCTGTACCGCGTCCTCGGCCGGCACGTAGTTCCGGTGCGGTGGCATGCCCCAGGTGGTGGGCAGCCCGGCGACGTTGTAGGACTCCTTGACCGTCACCGGGATGCCGAGCAGCGGCAGGTCCTCGCCCCGGGCGCGCGCTTCGTCGGCTCCGCGCGCGGCGGCCCGTGCCCGGTCGAAGGCCGGCACGCAGATCGCGTTGATCGCCTTGTCGTCCCGCTCGATACAGGCTATTGCCTCGTCGGTCAGTTCCACAGAGGTCACTTCACCGGCGCGCAGGGCAGCCGCGAGTTCTTCGGCCGTCTGAAAATTCCACTTCATGAATCCGACCGTAACGGCCTGCGGAGCAGGGCACGAAATACTGCTTGGCGCAACGGGATTGGATGCCTCAATGACCAGGACGCGGTGTGTTCGGCTCAGCGGCTGGTGGTGCGGGGGCCGTTGTACTGGGTGTCGGTGACGGATTCTGCCCAGGTCGTTTCGGGGGTGCCGTCTTCGGTGGATTCCCACATGGCGAGGTGTTCCATGAAGCGGTCGGGAACGGCGCCGTGCCAGTGTTCCTCGCCGGGCGGGCAGGTGACGGTCTGGCCGGGGTGGGCCTCGAAGACGGTGCCGTCGCGCGTGCCGATGAGGGCGATACCGGAGACGATGTGAAGGGTCTGGCCGACGGCGTGGCGATGCCAGTTCGTGCGGGCACCGGGTGAGAAGCGGACCATGTTGACGCGCATCCGGGAGGGCGCCTGGCCGGCGACGATGACGTCCCACCACACGTCGCCTGTGAACCAGTCGGCTGGGGCTTTGCTGGTGGGCTGCTGCTGGGCGAATTCCATGGTGTCTCTCTCTTCTCATTCCGGTGCGTTGGCCGGTGCCGTCGGGCGACGTGGCCGCCGTTGGCGGGGGAGTGCGACGCCGATGACGAAGTCGACTCCGGGGCTGCACAGCCGCAGGACGGCCTGGGGATCTCCTCGGCGGTCCCGGGTCCCTTTATGATCATGACACTGACCATGGGGGTGTCGGCGATGCGGGGGCAGACGGCGTCGTCCCGGGAACTGCGACGGCCCACCGCCGCAGTGCGGCCCGGCCGGCCCCCGCGAGTGCCACGCCGTCGAGTGCAGAACCAACCGGCGACTCCGCAGCGGCCTCGTGGACCTGCACGTGCCGCTCCACCTCGCGGCCGTCAACGGCACCACCGGAGCCGTGAACAAGCCGGTCACCGAGGTCATGCACGCCGAGGACTACGACGTGTACCCGAGCCTGACCGCCGTCACCGGCTCCAACTTCTGCCACATCGGCGTCGACTACGACAAGGCCCGCGGCTTCGCCAAGGTCATCGCCGTGACGGACAACAGGGCAACCGACACGAGGAGACCAGTCATCATGCGGCTTGAGCTGCCGGTATCCACCCGGGTGGCGTTCGACGCGCTCGCCCACGCCATCGAGGGCTACGTGGCGGCCCGCGCGACCGAGGAGAGCCGGGGCCACGCGCGGCGCACGATCGTCCTGATCCGTGACCACCTGCCCCTGGTCGCCGCCGGGGAAACCGGCCACGGAACCCGTGAGGCGATGGCCCTCGCCGCGCTGCTCGGCGGTGTCAACGTGGCCTGCGCCAGCACCTGCCTGCCGCACCGTCTCCAGCAGGCGATGGGCGCGGTCCGGCGGATCGAGGGCCCCACGGCAGAGGCCTGGCCCTGCTCCACCGGGCCGTCGCCGCATGGTGAAAGGCCGTACGCCCCGGCAGCGGTGAGGTCAGGCGAAGACGCCGATCAGCACCTGCAGGCCGAACATGAAGACCATGCACAGGCCGACTGCGGCGAGAAGCCACTGAGCCACGCCGCGCGGCGTATCGAACTGGACGAAATACCCACCGACGCCCGCGATTCCCAGCAGAGTGCCTGCCCAGAAGACCGGGCCGTCGTGCCATTTGGCCAGTACGGCTATGCCGGCCAGCAAAAGGGCCGAGGCCGCCAGTTGGCCACGAGTTGCGAGCCTTCTCGGATTGTCCCCCGTATGAGTCATACACAAAATCCTAGCTGCCGTGGCGCCGTTCACGGACAACACAGCCAAAGGCTTTCGGTGGCTTGAGGAGCGGTGTGCCCAGCCCGACGTGGGTCCGTCATGGGATCGTTATGCGAGGCGAACAGGAAGTATTCGGGTGTAGCCGACGCGACCGGTGCAAATGTGGCTTGACCGACTCCTGTCGTTCGCTGGAGTCTGTGGCTCCCCCACAGGGCTTGTTCCTTCCAATTCTTGAGCACGAGGTTCCCCATGCACATCCGCTCGTCGTCCCGTGGGGCCGTGTTCGTCGTCCCCGCGGCGATGCCGCTGTCCGCGGTGCGCATCGCGGCGGTCATGGCGAGCGGGAACACGCACACCGTGTCCTCGGCCGAGGCCGCCCCCGCCGCCCCGGCCCGCAGAACGGCGGTGACCAGGCCGAGACCGGCTGCAGCGTTCCGGCCGTTACGCTCGCGGCCGTCCCGGCCATCACGACCGTGCCGGCAGCTGTGGGCCGCTGCCTGCTGATGCGCCGCCACAAGGCCGGCACCGGCAATCGATGTCGCGGTCATCCCTGAACGACGGCGCCGCGCCCCCCCTCTGTCTCGTCGCGGCACCGTTCGTCACTCCCTTCATTTCAAGGACTGATGGCCCCACGGCGGCGCCGGAACACGGCGGTCGACCGCGGGCGCGGAGGTTGATCAAGAGTGCTGACTGAACTGCTGGCTGACCGGTATGCGTACACCCAGCTGCTGGGACGCGGCGGCATGGGCGAGGTCTGGGAAGCGTGGGACACCGCGCTGGAGCGTTCGGTGGCGGTCAAGCTGCTCACCGCTGCGCCGGGCGACGAGACCGCGATCGCGCGCTTCGTCGACGAGGCACGCGCCGTAGCCCGGCTGAACGACCCGCACATCGCCGCTTTGTACGAGTCCGGGCGCGCTCAGGACGGCCGGCCGTTCCTGGTCATGGAGCTGGTCCGCGGACGCGGCCTCAACCACATGCTGCACGAGGGCGGCCCGCTGCACTGGCAGACCGTGGCCGACCTGGGCGGTCAGGCCGCGCTCGCCCTGACCGCCGCGCACGCTGCCGGTGTCGTGCACCGGGACATCAAGCCCGCCAACCTGCTGGTGACCGACGACGGACGGCTGAAGGTGGTCGACTTCGGCATCGCCACCACCGTCGGCAATGCCTCCTCCCCTTCACACGGCGAGCCCGTACTCGGCACCGCCGCCTATACCTCCCCGGAAGGTGCGCTCGGTCACCCGACCGGGCCGGCCTCCGACCTGTACGCCCTGGGCTGTGTGCTGTTCGAGGCACTGACCGGCAGTCCGCCCTTCTTCGCCGACACCGCCGCCGGGGTGCTGTACCAGCACGTCCACGCCGAGCCACCCCGAATCGACCGGCGGTACCCCGGCTCCCACCCGAAGTTGTGTGACCTCGTCCATGCGCTGCTTGCCAAGGACGCGGCCGACCGGCCCGGGAGCGCCAGGGTCGTCGCCCGGCACTTGGCGGCCCTTCTCCCCGCACCACAGATACCCGGAGCCGACGCCACCGAGGGCCTGCCTTCCGTACCGGCCGACCCCGCTGGTCACACCGCACCGCTGCCGCCGGTGCCTGAAGCGACCGATGCCCCGGACCTCCGCTCCACCCGCCGCGGCGACCGGAAGGACAATCGGCGGCGGCTCTTCCTCATCGGCGGTGTGGCTGCGCTGTCCGCTCTGGTCGGCCTGCCACTCGCCCTGGCCTCCCTCAGCGACGGCGACAGCGTTCACGAAACCGGCGCCGCACCCACCACCACATCGGCGCCGGCCACCACGGACGAACCCGTACCTTCGTCCACACGGACCGCGGCTGTCTCGAAGAAACGCACTCCCGCCACCGCCTCACCCTCTTCCTCGGCGCCGAGAGTCAAGCAGGGCACCACGCCCCCATCCCGTAACCCCCAGGCACTGGCCGCCAACCTCAACAGCGCCTTCGCCGACGCATCCGGCACCATGCCCGCCGACCTCGCCCGCGAGATCCGGAAAGAGATCTCCGAGATCAACAAGAAGATCCAGAACGGCGAGACCGGCAAGGCCGCCGAGAAGGCCCGCGACGTGCGTCACCGCCTCGACGATGCACAGCAGAAGGGCAAATGGCGCGGCGACCCCACCCTCACGGGGGCACTCGGCCAGACCTCCGCTTCCTGAAACGGGGGCACGTCCGGGCGATCACGCCCGCTCACGGCACCGCCCGGTGCCGGGTAGGGCTACCCCCTTGGGGGCGACGTAAAACTGCCACTGACCGACGTCCAGTGGGTCGTAGTCCTCGTGGCTGGTGGCGGTGTGCATGGCGAAGACGTACACGTCGACGTTGAAGCTGGGATCGGTCGCGTCACCGGTCTGTGGACTCCAGGCGCGGGTTCGCAGCCGATCGAAAGAGCCTGCCGCCGGCCCCGGAAGACAGCGAGCCCCATCGAGGCGAAATCAGATGCCGGTCGCGATGAACACGGCCTGCGAGACGATTCGTGGATCAGTGAAGCCCACGACGCCGACCTGCCCGGCATCAGCAGCTTCGCCGCCGGCCGGAACAGCGACTTTCGACGCGGTGACCGCAGGGCCGGCCAGCGACTGGAACTCCGGCCCGGTCGAAGGAGCAGCCAGCCGGCTCAGGATGCTCGAACGGCAGACGTTCGGCCGCGCAGGCTCTGGCCTCCTCCGCAAGCGCGTCCTGCACTGCTCCTGAGGACGTCCGTCCTCGCCGCCAAGGCGCTGGTCGCAGCCCGGGGGCGGGGCGGGTCACTCGCCAGGGGAAGGATGCCGATGCTCCACGCGGGAGAGCCAGGTCGTGAGCAGCGTCTCGAGTGACGCGGCTTCGGTGGGCGTCAGTAGATCCAGCAGGTGGTGTTCGTTGCGCATGTGGTCGGTGAACGCCCGGTCGATCAGTTCCCGTCCGGGTGTGGTGAGGGCGACGATCCGGCCGCGCTGGTCGTCGTCGGAACGGCGGCGGGTGACGAGTCCGGCTCGCTCCAGGCGGTCGATTCTCTTCGTCATCGCGCCGGTGGTGACCATGGTGTGCGCGGCGAGCTCACCGGGCGCCCGCTCGTAGGGTTCCCCGGCGCGGCGCAGCGCGCACAGGACGTCGAACTCTCCCTCGCTGAGGCCGTAGCGGCCGTAGACGAGGGAGAGTTCCTCGGTGAGCCGGTCGGCCAGGCGGTGCAGCCGGCCGATCACTCCTTGCGGGGTGATGTCGACGTCGGGGCGCTCCCGGCGCCAGTCCGCCTGGATGCGGGCCACGTGGTCCATCGGTTCGTCGTGCTCCATACCGCCATGGTAGCTTCCCGGGAAGTTATATTGGCTTCCATGGAAGCTAATATGCGCTGGGTGGCCCTGACCGCGGTCGCGCCGGTGGCCTGGGGAACCAACTACTTCGTCACACACGAGTTCCTGCCGGCCGACCGCCCGCTCTACGGGGCCGCCCTGCGGGCGCTGCCCGCCGGCCTGGTCCTGCTCGCCCTGCGCAGACAGCGGCCGCGCGGCGCGTGGTGGTGGCGGTCCGCGGTGCTCGGGCTGCTCAACATGAGCGTCTTCTTCGTCCTCGTCTACGTCACCTCCCAACTCCTTCCGACAAGCGTCGCCTCGACCGTCATGGCGATGTCCCCGCTGACGATGATGCTCATAGCCTGGCCCCTCGTCTCAGAACGGCCCAGGACCGCCCACCTGGCCTGCGCCACGATCGGACTCGCCGGGGTCTGCCTCATGCTGCTCACCGGCACGGAAGGGGCGAGCGTGCCGGGAGTCCTCGCCTCGACCGCCGCCGTGCTGGTGTCGTCCTTCGGGCACATCCTGGCCAAACGGTGGAGCGCCGGTACCGATGTGCTCGCCTCGACCGCCTGGCAGCTCACCGCCGGAGGTCTGTGCCTGCTCCCGGTCGCCGCCGCCGTGGAAGGCCCTCCGCCCGTGCTCTCGACACCGACGCTCCTCGCATTCGGCTACGTCGCCACGGTCGCCACCGCGCTGGCCTTCGCCGCCTGGTTCACCGGACTGCGACACCTGCCGGCCGGGACCGTCGGACTGATCGGACTGCTCAACCCCGTCACCGGCGTCCTGCTCGGCACATCTGTCGCCGGAGAGACGCTGACCGTTCAGCAACTGTGCGGACTGGTCCTGGTCCTGGCCGGAGTCGTCCTGGGGCAACCCAGGCCCGCGGGCCGCCGCGCCAGCAGTCGGGCGCCTTCCGCATGCCGCGCGCCGACGCCCGCCCCTGGTTCGCTTCGCTTCCCGGAGAGCGGAATCTGCCGGGCGGGGTGGGATCCGGCAGCGTGGTGGAACGGAAGGAAGGGCTCGCTCTCGGCATCCTCAGGCCGCCGGGCAGCCCAGCCGCCAGCCGACCTCAACCGCCGGCAGCACCTCCGGCAAGAAGCCGGGCACCGAAAGGCCGGTGAACCCGGCCAGCTCGTCA
Organism: Streptomyces sichuanensis; assembly: GCF_020328095.1. NCBI lineage: Bacteria > Bacillati > Actinomycetota > Actinomycetes > Kitasatosporales > Streptomycetaceae > Streptomyces > Streptomyces sichuanensis. Next base: position 71,164 of record NZ_JAIXMK010000013.1, on the reverse strand, counting down.
GTGGACCGGATCTCCACGGCGAACAGGCCGAAGCCCTGTGACTCCCATTCGTTCTCCCATGCCTGGATCCCGCTGCGGGTCTGCTGTTCGTCACGGACGCTGCCGTCACGGATCCACCGCATGACCTCCGGGTCGGCATTGACCGCAGCCATGGGTGCAATGTCTTCCTCGCGCCAGCGACGCAGGATCAGACGGGGAGTCTCCAGCGTGACCATCCCATCATTCTGGATCACACATGGGCTCTCCATCATCCTCAAGGGAAGCCCCGGGTGCTGACCTCACGAAGGGGGACTGGGCAGGCTGTCGACGCCCCGTGGCAGGTAAACGGATGAGGGTGGTGTGGATGGTGCGCGTGGTCGTCCTGGGCGAGTTCCGTGCGGACCGGGTGGTTCTGCCGCTGCGGCAAAGCGGTGCGGAGGTCACGGTGCTGGGGTTCGCCGGCCTGGCCTCGTTCGTCGGGCCCGGGGTGGCGTGGGGGAGGCTGCCCACAGCCTTGGACGGGCAGGCGCTGCTGCGGCTGCTGGACGTCAGCCGGGCCGATATCGCCTTGCCCAACATGGGAAGCCACGGGCAGGAGCAGTTCCTGCCCGTTTACGCGCGCGCCGCGTCCCGGGCAGGGGAGGCGGGCTGTCGTATGCCCGTGCATTCGGAGATGTTCGCGCTACTGGCCAGCGACAAGGTGGCGTTTCACCGTGTCGCAGGGGAGCGGGGATGGCCCGTGCCCCGGGGCGTGGTGTGCGAAGAAGCAGGAGCGGTGAAGGCCGCCGTGGCGGAGCTCGGCTTTCCGGTCCTGGTCAAGGAGGCGCGGAGCGAGTTCGGCTCGGGGCGCCACTTTGTGGAAGACGAGGTGCGTCTGGGCCGGGTGCGGGCCGAAGTGACGTATCCGGTACTGGTCCAGGAAGCAGTCTCGGGGGAGGAGTACGCGGTCGAGTTCCTGTCCGGTCCGTCCGCCACGGTGGAGTGGCCGGTGGCTTCCCTGGGCCGTCTGAACAGTGACTGCGATCCGGGCCGTCGGGTGAGGGTGGCGCCCGTGGCGCTGCCTGCCCGTGCGCGAGGGGAGCTGACCGCCACGGTCGCCGACATGGCCGGGACTTTCGCGCCGTGGGGGCCCTGGCAGATCGACTTCGCCGTCGCGGACGACGGCCGGCTGAAGGTGATCGAAGTGAACGGCCGGCTCAGCGGTGTGTCCAACATGAGCTGGGCGAGTACGGGCTGCGATCCGCACGCGGCGTATGCGCACGCCGCTCTCGGCAGGACCCCGCGCACACCGAGGGCCGACCGGGTCGCCCTTGAGCTGCCGGTGCCCAACGGCGCGCTGCTGCCGTCCGCACCGGCCGGTGCGGAACTGCTGTGCTTCCCGGGAAGTCCGCTCAACCCCGCACCGTGCGTCCGTGGGTTCCACCGGCCGGTGCTCACGGTTCCCGAGCGCTTCAAAGACGCGGCGCGTGCCTGGTTGCGGGCCCTGCCTCCCTCCACCCTGCTGAACGGCGCCGCCGACGAGGCGGTCCGCCAGTGGGACAGGGGCCTGCAGGCTCTCGGGCGGGGAAGGCCGGCGCCGTCGTGACCACGCTCACCATGCGGCCGCGGGCTCATGCCAGGAGAGTGGTGATGAGCTTGCGCACCCTGCCTTCCTCGATGCGCCGGACCCCGTGGACCAGCTGGATGCCGTAGACGACGGTCGTGCCGGGCGGCGGGCTGCACGTCCAGCGGGTGTGCGGGATGTCGGCCAGTCTCACCGGGCCGGTGCGGGCAGTGATCGCGTGGACGAACCGCGTCCCGGGCGCGTAGTCGCTGCCTGTCGCGGTCACGTCGCTCCACAGGGCGTCGGCGGAGCAGGTGTCGAGGTAGAACTCGCCGCCGCGCTCGGCGTTCTGGAGGTCGAAGCCGACCCGGGCGATCCGCTGCGGGCGGCTCTGCGGGTCGCCCACGCCATGCACGTGAGGACGGATCTCGTCGCCGGGTTTCAGGTCGTGGTACAGCCACGGTTCGATGCCCGTGGTGGAGGGGAAGGCCCGGCGGATGGCGGGCAGGGCGCGTTGCAGGGCGGTGTCCATGATGGTCTGTGCCGCCTCGGGCGGGGTGAGCCCCTGGCTGGGGCGCGCGGGAACCCAGCCGGTGGCCGCGAGGTGCTCGTCGAGCACCTTGGTGAGCTCGGTGGTCTCGTCCGGCGTGAGGAACCCCTCAAGGGTCTGTACGGCCAGGGTCTCGGTCATGTGGATCACAGGCGGACTCCTCCCACGGATTCCCGTCGGACCTCCGACATTGCAGTACGGGACGGCGGCGGCCGCCAAGGCCAGGCCCGGCCATTCCGGGTGGAGTGCGCTCCGGGGGAGGGCGTCTTGACGGGTCACGGTCCGCGCCGAAAAGTGGGGGCGTGACCTGCCCGGACTCAGACATGGACACCGGCGTGCTCGTCGTGGGCGCCGGCCCTACAGGGCTGTTGCTGGCGTGCGAACTGGCGCTGGCGGGCGTACGCCCCCTGGTGGTCGACAAACGGCCGAGGCCGCACCGGGAGTCGCGGGCGCTGAACCTCCACCCGCGCAGCATCGAGCTGATGGACATGCGGGGCCTGGCGGAACGGTTCCTGGCCGCGGGCCGTACCGTGCCCGGCTGGCGGTTCGCCGTCAGCCTCAAGCAGCCGCTCGACTTCACCGGGCTCGACACCCGGCACCCCTACGCGCTGCTGCTGGCGCAGGCCAGGACCGAGGCCCTGCTAGCCGAGCGGGCCCGTGAACTGGGTGTGGAGATCCATCGCGGACACGAGGCCGGTGGCCTCCGGCAGTACGCCGAGCGTGTCGAGACCGACGTCTCCGGCCCGGAGGGGCCCGTCACGATCCGTTCCGCGTACGTAGTGGGCTGCGACGGCGGGCGCAGCCTGGTCCGTCAGGCGGCGGGCATCGGTTTCCCCGGCACGCGCGAGTCGATGACCGCGGTGGTGGGGGACTTCGCCGTCGCCGACCACACGCACAATGAACGGGCCCGGCAACACGGCGTCCTCGTCGCCCGGCTGGAGGACGGGCTGACGCGGTACGTGGTCATGGACCCGCAGAGGATCCGGGTGCCCTCCACCGAACCCGTGACGCCGGAGGAATTCCGCACCTCGCTGGTACGGGTGTGCGGAAGCGACTGCGGCATCGGCGAGCCGCGGTGGCTGTCGCGCTTCGGCAACACCACCCGCCTCGCCGAGAGCTACCGGCGGGGCCGGGTCCTGCTGGCCGGCGACGCGGCACACGTCCACTTTCCCGTCGGCGCCCAGGGACTGAACACCGGCCTGCAGGACGCCATGAACCTCGGCTGGAAACTCGCCGCCACTGTCCGGGGCTGGGCACCACCCGGCCTGCTGGACACCTACCAGGCCGAACGCCACCCGGTCGGACGCGCCGTCACCACCGGCACCCGCGCCCAGACCCTGCTGGTGGAGCTCCCCATCACGGAACAGTACGCGGGCCCCGCGGGGCACCTGTGCGAGCTGTTCGACACCCTCCTGGGCATGGAGGACGTCAACCGGTACCTGGCCTGCCGGATCGCCGCCCTCGACACCGTCTATCCCCCCACCGGCCCGGACGCCGACCCGCTCACCGGCCGGCGCATGCCCGACATCGGACTCACCACGACGGCGGCGAGCACCCGCGTGTACGAGCTCCTGCACGACGGCCGCTTCGTCCTGCTCCGCTTCGACGGCGAAGAGCACCCGCGTGCTGCCACCGCCCCCGCCTCGTCCGACCGCACCCGCGTGGTCAGCGTTCGGGAACACGGCGACCACCCGGACCTGTGGGGCGTGAGCGAGATCCTCATCCGGCCCGACGGCCACATCGCCTGGGCCACCCGCCTCCCAGAATCCCGTGCCCTTCACTCCGAGAGGGCCGGCGCACTGACCGCCTGGACCGGCGCCTACTGATGCCGAGGGGTCCCGGAACGCAGTCGTCGTCAGGACGGAAAGACCGCCGCCTCTACGAGGCGGCGGTCACGCTCATGTCGTTCCGCGGACGTGCCGGCCGCAGCCGGGTGCGGCCCGGTGTGCGGCTATGCGGTCAGGTGGCGTAGCAGCGGACGTTGGTGATGACTCCGTCGGTCCTCTCGGGATTGAACACCCATACGGTCACGGTGAGCTGGGAGTCCGGCTCGATGCAGTGGCCCGTCCTGGGGGACTGGATGGCGATGGTGCCGTTCGAGCCGTCGTCCGTCACGGTGTACCAGTGGTCCGGGTTGCCGCCCTTGTTGAAGATGCTGCCGGCGGTGGTGACGTCGAACTGCAAGGTCCACTCGCAGATCCGGTTCTGGGTCGCCTGCAGGGTGAAGTTGTACGTCCATACGTAGCCCTGCCAGTCCGGGGGCCAGCTCTGCTGGTTGGGGCCGGACTTGGTGTACTTGGTGTCGACCTGGGCCGGCCCGACCTGAGTGCTGACGGAGCCCTTCTTGTCGGGCGAGGTGTTGGTGACCTTCCCGGTGTCGGTCTCGGAGGTGGCGGTGATGCCGCCGGTGAAATCCCGGTTGATGGTGCCGGTGAGCAGCACGACGGCCTTGCCCCCCTGGGGGAAGGCCGAGAAGGGCTGGGTGAACGTGCCGCCCGTCGCCGTCCCCTGCTCGGCGACGACGCCGCCGGACACCCGGGAGGCGTCCAGGACGACGTCCGTGAGTTGCTGGGTGGCGCCGGTGAGCTGGGCTTCCGGGACGGCCGACGGACCGTTGTTCACGACCGTCATCCGGTACGTGATCGGCGTTCCCGCGTCGGCGTTCGCCGGGCCGGACATGATGAGTGGTACATCGGCCTGGGCCGGGGGCGCCGTCACCGTGGTGGTGACGGAATCGGAGGAGTGGGAGGAGGTGTTGGCGACGATGTCCGAGGTGATCGTGCCGTCGCAGGTGATGTCGCCGGACGTACCCTCCCGGACGGTGCCGTTCAAGGGGATGATGGCCGAGCTGCCGACCGGAAGGGTCAGCAGCTGGGTGTAGGTGCCGTCGTCGACGCTGCCCTGGCCGGCGGTCGCGCCTCCGGTGAGGACGAGTTCCCCGAGGGACGCGCCGGTGACTTCGCTGGGGATCTTGCCGTGGACCTTGGCGTCGGGGGCGGCGTTGGGCCCGTTGTTCCGGACCTTGATCGTGTAGCCGATCGGCGATCCGGCCTGCAGCGTCTGCGGGCCGGTCATGTGCAGCGGCATGTCGGCCGGGAGGGTGACTTCGAGGTCGCGGATCTCGTAGTCGTTGGTGTTCGCGCCGGTCGCGGCCGACAGGCCGAGCTTCAGCGTCTCGGGGAGCGGGGCCTGTCCGCCGGCCGTGGAGAGGTCGTAGTTCTCGATCAGGGGCTGCCAGTTCTCGCCCTGACGGACCGCGACCGTCACCTTGTTGGAGATGATCGACAGGAGGACACGGGTGGGGGACTCACGGGTGAGGCTGAGCGTCGGCAGAGCGGCGCCGCTGAGGTACTGGTAGCCGTCGTAGCCGTTCCCCGAGCCGCGGAGGACGGCGAAGTCGGGCTGCTGTCCCGGGCCGCCGTTACCTGCCTGCTGCGGGTTGGAGAACGAACCGTACTGGTCGATGCCGATGCCCACGTACCCCTTGGTGACGCCGGGCGCCGCGTCCCCCTGCCCCTTGTGGTAGCAGGCGTAGCCCAGGGCCCCGCCCGGACCGCCCGGCTCGGTCTGGGCACTTCCGTCGATCAGGAAGAACGACATTCCGTCGGCGGGCGGGTTGCTGCCTCCGTAGGCCGCGAGGTCGAACTGCACCGAGATCCCGCTGTCGCTGGGGAAAGCGACGTCGAACAGGGCGGTGCCCGCCTGGAAGGTACGCGCCTGGGTGAGGCTGAGCCAGCCCTCACCGGTCATATGCGCCGAGCCTTCGAGCCTCCAGTCGGCCGGGGTGGACGATCCGGCGAAGGACTGCCGGTAGGGGAAGATCGACATTTCCAGGACCTCCGTCCGATGCGCGGATTCGCATCCGCGTACGTGCTGTCAGCGGGACGCTACGCCCGGCTCATCGAGGTGCACATCGGCCCCATCGCGCCATCGGCGGGCGAACGGCGCCATCAGGACAAGCCGGTGGGTACAGGCCGGACATGGAGGGTCGTCCGGCACGGTGCGGTGCAGCTGGGGAAGCGCTGTCCAGGGGCCTGTCCAAAATGCCGCGATCGATCGTTTCTGCAGAGCCCCGCGGTCGCACCCATTGCCGGAATGGCACGTCATCCCCGGGGCCCGTCGCCATTTATCGCCCGTCAACGGGATGGTGAAGTCCCGTTCGTAGCCTGCTTCTCACCCCTTCCGCTTCCCGTGCGAAAAGGAGCACTGTCATGAGGAAACCGAGCCGAGGCGCCCTACGCGCCGGCGCAGCGCTGGCCGTCGGCCTTGCTGCCGTTTCGGCGAGCATCGAGCCCTCGGCAGCCGCCGACGGGTCGATGGTCATCGAAAGGCGGGACGGCGGCGCACCGACCCGGCCGATGTCCCAGATGCAGGCACAGGCTTACCTGTTGGGCGTGCTCAAGGCCCAGAGAATGCTGGACAAAGAGGTGCCTCTCAAGCAGGCCCTCAATCAGGCTTTCAACGGTGCCGGCAAGCCCACCGGCGCCTATAGGTACAAGAACCGCCCGGTCCTGCACGCCAGCTCGGGGAACGGCCAGCAAAGCGCCACCCTCTTCTACTACAGCGAGGCCGGCACGATGACGCTGTTCGCCATAGGCGAGCACAAGACGTCCACGAGCTACAAGATCAGTGTTTATGGCCAGAAGGGCACCGACTTCGCCGAGGGCAGGACCATATCCCTGAACTGACGCCTCACGCCCGCTCAGAGGGCGGCGCGTGCAGCGTGCCGGACGACAGGGTGGACCGCGTCCTGTGTGACTCCGGCCTGGCCTGCCTGGCCGGCCTCGCGCGGTCGAGCGCTCTGCAGCACGGGGCCCCGGGCTTGTGCCACGACGCCCGGGGCCCCTCCAGGTGAATTCGTTGCGCGGCCCGCCGGCCCCTCTGCTCACCCTCGCCGGGCTGTTCCCGACCCTCGCCTGCGCCGGCCATGTCCACGAGGCGGCGCACCCTGGGCGGGTCACGCCGTCCGCGGATGCGAAGATCGCGCCGTGAACACGCATGCGCACGACGAGCCCGGCCGGCCGCCCGTCGCCCCGGTCCGGGCCGGCATTCCCGAACACGGCCGGATCCCCAAGTACTACGCGGTCAAGACCCAGGTGGCCGGCCTGCTCGACGAACTGGGGGAGGGGGGCCTGCTGCCCACCGAGCGGGAGCTGGCCGCGCGCTTCGAAGTGGCCCGGGAGACCGTACGGCAGGCCCTGCGCGAGCTGCTGCTTGAGGGGCGGTTGCGCCGGATGGGGCGCGGTACGGTCGTCGCAGGGCCGAAGCTGGAGCAGCCGCTCGCCCTTGCCAGCTACACCGAGGGCGTGCGCCGCCAGGGCCGCCGCCCCGGACGTACCCTCGTCGGCCTGGACCGTCTCGCCTGCCCGGCGGCCCTCGCCCCCGACCTCGGGGTCGAACCCCTGGCCCCCGTTTGGCACCTGGAGCGCGTGCTGCTCGCCGACGACGAGCGGGTCGGGCTGGAGAGCACGTACGTGGCGGTGGAGCGTGCACCGGGACTGGACACGGACTTCGATCCGGACTCCTCCTTCTACGGCTACCTGCACGAGCGTCTCGGCATCGGGTTCGGGGACGCGGACGAGCGGCTGGAGACCGTCCTGGCCACGCCGCGCGAGGCCCTGCTGATCGGCACGCCACCGGCGCTGCCCATGCTGCTGATCCACCGGGTGTCGCGGGACACGGAGGGGCGGCCGCTGGAGCGTGTGCGCTCGCTCTACCGAGGGGACCGGTTCTCCTTCACCGCCCATCTGCGCGGCGGGACGTGAGGGGAAAGCCAGGCCGCCAATCACCATCGTCCACTGATATTACGAAGAGATAACGGGTCTAGTCCAAGTTTGAGCCCCGGTTTCCCTTCGGTTCTCCGGACGGTCACCGTCGGGCCACTCGTCCCGACGACCGTTCGAGTCATGCGAGTCATAGTCGTCGGAGCCGGCGTCCTGGGAACCATGCACGCCTGGCAAGCAGTTCAGCGCGGCCACGAGGTCGTGCACATCGAACGCGAGGCGGAGGCCCGGGGAGCCTCCCTCCGCAACTTCGGCCTGATCTGGGTCAGCGGCCGGGCCGCGGGCGAGGAGCTGGCCACCGCCCTGCGGGCCCGCGACCTGTGGGAGGAGATCGGCGCCGCCGTCCCCGGCCTCGGCTTCCGCGCCAACGGTTCGCTGACCGTCGTCACCACCGAGGCCGAACTGGCCGTCGCCCGCACCGCCCTGGCCCGCCCCGATGCCGCCGCCCGGGGATTCCGCCTCCTCACCCCCGACGAGGTGCGGACCGTCAACCCGGCCCTGCGCGGCGACATCCTCGGAGCCCTGGCCTGCAACCGCGACGCCGCCGTGGAACCCCGCACGGCCCAGCGCGCGCTGAAGGAGGCCCTGCTCCGCTCCCACCGCTACACCTTCCTCGGCGGTCGCGAGGTCCGGGACGTGGTGGACACCGCCGGCGGGTCCGCCGTCCGGGACGACCGAGGCGAGGTGCACAGCGGCGATGCGGCCGTGCTGTGCACCGGCGCCTGGCTGGGCGGCCTCGTCCGCGAGCTCGCCCCGCAACTCCCCGTCCGCCGCGTGCGACTGCAGATGATGCAGACCGCACCGCTGGACGAGCAGCTCACCACCTCCGTCGCCGACGCCGACAGCTTCCGCTACTACCCCGCCTACGGCGGCACCGCCCTCGACACGATGGCCGCCGCCCAGGCCCAGCCCGACGTCGCCGCCGAGCACAAGATGCAGCTGCTCATGGTGCAGCGCACCGATGGCGGACTGACCGTCGGCGACACCCACGAGTACGCCGAGCCCTTCGGCTTCGACGTCGACGAGGCCCCGTACGGTCACCTCACCTCCGTCGCCGAACAGCTCCTGGGCCGGCCGCTGCCGCCGGTCCGCCGGCGCTGGGCCGGGGTCTACGCACAGTGCGTGGACACCACTCGCGTCGTGCACCGCGAGCGCGTGCGCGACCACGCCTGGCTGGTCACCGGCCCCGGCGGACGCGGCATGACGTGCTCCCCGGCGATCGCCGAAACCACCGCGAACGAGCTGGGCTGGTGAGGGACATGACTCGGCGCACCAAGCGCACGAACCTGGTGGTGCTGGACATGGCCGGCACCACCGTCGCCGACGACGGCCTGGTCGAGCGGGCCTTCGGCACCGCCGCACGGGCCCTCGGCGTCGAGCCGGGCACCGTCCACCACGACGAACAACTCGCCTACGTCCGCGCGACGATGGGCGAATCGAAGATCTCCGTTTTCCGTCACCTCGCCGCCGGCGACGAGGAGCAGGCCCGGCGCGCCAACGCGGCATTCGAGTCCGCCTACGGACGGCTGGTCACCGAAGGACACTGCCATCCCGTCCCGGGCGCCCGCGAAGCGATCGAACGGCTCCGCGCCGACGGCCGCACCGTCGTCCTCACCACCGGCTTCGCCCGCACCACCCAGGACGCCGTCCTGGCCGCCCTCGGCTGGACGGACCTCGCCGACCTCACTCTCTGCCCGGCCGACGCCGGCGGGCGCGGACGCCCGTACCCCGACATGGTCCTCACGGCCCTGCTGCGCACCCGAGCCGCGGACGACGTACGGCGGATCGCGGTCGCGGGCGACACGTCCTCCGACATGCTCTCCGGCACCAGGGCCGGGGCGGCCCTGGTCGCCGGCGTCCTGACCGGAGCCCACGACGAGGCCGCGCTCCGCGCCTCCGGGGCGACCCACGTCCTCGGCTCCGTCACGGAACTCCCCGATCTGCTCGTACGGGCGGAGGACGGCCGTTGAGCACAGGCATCCGATTCGACGGCGTGACGGTCGCCTACGGCAAGAACGTCGTCCTCGACGCCCTCGATCTCACCGTCGAGCCGGGAGAGGTCATGGCACTGCTCGGGCCGTCCGGCTCCGGCAAGACCACCGCCCTGCGCGCGGTCGCCGGTTTCGTGCAGCCACTCGCCGGACGGGTCTTCATCGGAGACCGCGACGTCACCGGCCTGCCGCCCCACCGGCGCGGCATCGGCATGGTGGTCCAGCAGTACGCCCTCTTCCCCCACATGCGGGTCGACGCCAACGTCGCCTTCGGCCTCAAGGCGCACAAGGTGCCGCGGGAGGAGATCGCCGCGCGCGTCGCCGAGGCGCTGGAGACGACCGGCATGGCCGGACACGCCAAGCGCTACCCGCGCGAGCTGTCCGGCGGGCAGCAGCAGCGCGTCGCCATCGCCCGGGCGCTGGCCATCCGGCCCGGCGTACTGCTCTTCGACGAGCCGCTCTCGGCCCTCGACGCCCCACTGCGCTCCGGCATGCTCGCCGAACTCGCCCGACTGCACCGCGACCTGCCGGACGTCAGCATGCTCTACGTCACCCACGATCAGGTCGAGGCGCTCACCCTCGCCGACCGGATCGCCGTCATGGACCGCGCCCGCCTGCAGGACTGCGGTACTCCGCAGGACCTCTACCGGCGGCCGCGCACCGCTTTCACCGCCTCCTTCGTCGGCAACGCCAACCTCCTTCCGGTGACGGTCACCGGCCACGGCGTACGCCTCGGCGACACGGCCCTGGACGTGCCGACCGGTGACGCCGCAGCGGGTGCCCCGGCCACGCTGTGCCTCCGCCCGCATCTGGTCGGGCTGGGGGAGGGGGCGAACGCCCTGCGCGGAACGGTCGAGGAGGTGCAGTGGCGCGGTGTCACGCACCGCCTGGGCGTCGACGTCGCGGGGCACCGCGTCACGGCCGAGGTGCGGGAGCTGCGCGAGCCGCCGTCCCCCGGCACCGAGATCACGCTGCACTTCGCGGCGGACGACGCGGTGCTGCTTCCGGCAGGCGAGGCCGGAGGTGCCGCCCATGGCTAGCTGCGAGCTGCCGCTCGCACGGGCGGCCGCCCCCGCCTCCTCCCGGCGGATTCCGGCCTGGACCCTGGCGCTCCCGCCCGTCGCCGCCCTCGGCGTCTTCTTCCTCCACCCCCTCGCCCTCGTCCTGTGGCAGTCCGTCTCTCCGTCCGGCGGTGGGCACGGATTCTCCGCGTACACAGAGGTGTTCACCCAGGCCGCGTTCCGTGACGCCCTGCGCAACACGGTGCTCATCGCCGCCGGCGCGACCGCCGGCGCCCTGCTCCTGGGCTTCGCCCTCGCCCTGGTCATCGCCTTCGTTCCGTTCCCCGGCGGCAAGGCGATCGGGCGTTTCGTCGACGTCTTCCTGTCCTTCCCCTCCTTCCTCATCACCCTCGCCCTGCTGTTCGTCTACGGCACCGCGGGCATGGCCAACGGCGTATGGACCGGGGTGACCGGGGCCGCGTCCGGCCCGTTCGACTTCCTGCACACGCCCTGGGGCGTGCTGCTCGCGGAGATCACGTACTTCACGCCGTTCGTGATGCGTCCGCTGCTCGGCGCCTTCTCGCAGCTCGACACCGCACAGCTCGACGTCGCGGCCTCGCTCGGTGCCCGCGCCCCACGGATCGTCCGGCAGGTGATCCTGCCCGAAGCCCTGCCCGCACTGGCGGCCGGCGGCTCGCTCGTCCTGGTGATGTGCCTCAACGAATTCGGCATCGTCCTCTTCACCGGTGCCAAGGGCGTGACGACCCTGCCCGTACTCGTCTACGGCAAGGCCGTCCTCGAAGGGGACTGGACCGGTGCCTGCGTGGTCGCCGTCGTCAACGTCGCCCTCTCCCTGGCGCTGTACGGGCTCTACCGGACGATCACCACCCGCATGGAGGGAGCCCGCCGTGCTCGTGCATAGCCGTCGTGCCCGCCGGACCGTCCAGGCCGTCTTCCTCGCCCTCTTCCTCCCCGTCTTCGCGCTGCCGTTCCTCGTCGTCGTGGCCGCCTCCCTGGCCACCACGTGGAGTGGGGCGCTCCCTTCCGGTGCGACGCTCGACCACTACCGGACGGTCGCTCACGGAGAGGCGCTCGACGCCCTGATCACCAGCGTGCTCACCGCCCTCGCGGCCTCGGCGACCGCCCTCGTCACCGGCACCTGGGCGGCCCTCGCGGCCAGGGGCTCGCGCGCCCGCCGCGCGATCGACCTGCTGTTCGTGCTGCCGGTGGCCGTACCGTCCGTGGTCGTCGGGCTCGCCTTGCTCGTCGCCTTCTCCAAACCCCCGTTCCTGCTCAACGGCACGCCCGCGATCGTCGTCCTGGCGCACACGATCCTGGTGACGGCGTTCGCCCACCAGTCCGTATCGGCGGCTCTGGACCGCCTCGACCCCGCCTACGAGCAGGCCGCCACGAGCCTCGGCGCAAGCCCCCTGCGTGTCCTGCTGCAGGTGAAGCTGCCACTGCTCCTGCCGTCCCTCTCCGCCGCCGCAGGGCTCTGCTTCGCCCTGTCGATGGGCGAGCTCAGCGCCACGATGATGCTCTACCCGCCCGACTGGCTGCCCTTGCCCGTCAAGGTCTTCGCCACCACCGACCGCGGCGCGCTCTTCCCCGGAGCCGCGCTCGCCGTCGTCCTCATGGCCACCACGCTCCTCGTGCTCCTCGCCGTCTCCCGGGCCCGCACACGAGCCTCCTACCGCTGATCCCCCACCTCCCGCCGCCTCAGTGCCGACTTCGATGGAGTCCCCCGTGCCCCGTCCCCGTACGATCCTCCCGCTGGCCGCCCTGCTCGCCCTCCCGCTCACCGCGTGCGGCGGGACGGCCGACGCCGGAGCGAAGGAACTCACCGTCTACAGTGCCGACGGCCTCAAGGCGGAGGACGGCTCAGGCTTCTACGACAAGGTCTTCGAGGACTTCGCGAAGAAGACCGGAATCAAGGTCAACTACGTCGAGGGCGGCTCCGGCGAAATCGTGCAGCGCCTGGCCCGGGAGAAGTCCAACACCAAGGCGGACGTCGTCGTCACCCTGCCGCCCTTCGTCCAGCAAGCCGACGGCAAGGGCCTGCTGACCGCCTACCGGCCCGAGGGCTCGGACAAGGTCGCGGAGGGCGACAAGGACCCGTCCGGCAAGTGGACCGCAGTCGCCAACAACTACTTCTGCTTCATCTACAACTCCAAGGAGCTGGACAACACTCCGCCGAAGACCTGGAAGGACCTGCTGGACGCCAGATTCAAGGGCAAGCTGCAGTACTCCACCCCCGGCGTCGCGGGCGACGGCACGGCCGTCCTCATCAAGGCCATGCACGACCTCGGCGGCAAGGAAGCCGCCATGGCCTATTTCAAGGACCTGCAGAAGAACAACGTCGGCCCCTCCAAGTCCACCGGCCAGCTCGCCCCGAAGGTCGACAAGGGCGAACTCCTCGTCGCCAACGGCGACGTCCAGATGAACTTCGCCAACATGAAGACGATGCCGAACCAGGGCCTCTTCTTCCCCGCGGGCGACAGCGGAAAGCCCACCACCTTCGCTCTCCCGTACGCGGCCGGGCTGGTCAAGAACGCCCCGCACACCGAGAACGCCAAGAAGTTCCTGGACCACCTGCTCACCGAGCAGGTGCAGCGCGACGTCTCGGCCGTCGGCGGCGGCTTCTCCGCCCGCACGGACGTCAAGGCGACCGACCCGAACGCCGCGTCCCTCGCCCGCATCATGAAGGGCGTGGAGGTCTTCCGCCCCGACTGGGCCGACGTCCACCAGAACCTCTCCTCCTACGTCGCCGCGTGGAAGGAGGCCACCCGCAGCTGACAGGGACGCCGCCTCTCCAGAAGGAGGTCAGTACCAGATGGCGACCGGCCGGCCGTCGCGGTCGTGTTGCGGTGGATCGGGAAGGGACCTCGCGCGGCCCCGCGCGATCCGGTACGCGGTCCACGCCACGGCCGCCGCGTCCAGCACGTCGTCCGGCGGCACGCGTCCCGCGTCCCCGAGGTCGTCCGGGAGGACGATCCCGGCGGCCTCGGCGAGGAGCGAGCGCCGTGCCGCCTGACCCGCCCAGCTCTTCTTGCGATGAAGCAGCGGCGTGCCGCCCGCCAGGGCCCAGAACGACACCTCGGCGTGCGCCTCGAAGAGCCGGCCCCCCTCCGGCTCCGTCAGGCAGGCGCCCGCCTCCCGGAGCTTGGCGACGAGCCCCCAGCTCTGCCTGCTCAGCCCGGCCCCGGTGAGCTCCCGGCACCGGCGGCTCGCGACCTCGTAGCACTCCTCCTGCCATACCGCGCGCGGCGGCACCCGGAAGACGCTGCTCCGCAGCGGTCCCAGCACGCCCGCCGCCTCGGTGTCCGCGCGCCGCCACCCCGAGTCGAGGAGGCCCAGCGGCATGTCCACCGCCACGACCACGGCCCCGGCGGCGCCGGGCAGCAGGGAGCGCAGGGCGGTGACGTGCTGCGCCGCCGCGAACCGGCCGTCACGCAGCTCGACCGCGACCCATCCGGCCGGGCACGCGTCGACGCCGAGGACAGTCGTCATGTCAGCTCACGTCCCTCGAACGGTGCCGCCGGGGGGGGGTAGCCGTGCTCCCCGTACAGCCGGACGAAGTGAGCCGGCACGACGGACCTGCGGCGCACCAGTCCGCGGGGCGTGCGCGCGTAGAGCTGGACCAGGTCCTGGCCGCCGGGCCCGATCGGCTGCACCAGGCGGCCGCCGGCCCGCAGCTGCTCGATCAACGGCGGCGGCACCCGGGGAAAGGCGGCGGAGACGACCACCGCGTCGTAGGGAGCCCGGTCCGCCATGCCGAGCGTGCCGTCACCGAGGACGACCTCGGCGTTCTCGATGCCCTGGGCCGCGAGGTTGGCCCGGGCCCGCTCCGCCATGTCCGGCCACCGCTCGACGCCGACGACCGAGGCGGCGAGCCGGGCCAGCAGCGCGGTCTGGAATCCGTATCCACTGCCGATCTCCAGAACGTGCTCGTCACCCGAGAGACCGAGCGCGGCGACCATCATGGCCACGAGGGAGGGCTGCGTCGTCACCTGACCGTGGTCGATGGGCACCGGCACGTCCACGTAGGCCACGGCCCGGTGGGATGCGGGGACGAAGGCCGTGCGCGGGATCGCGCACAGCGCCCGCAACAGGCGCTCGTCCGTCACGCCCGCGGCGCGGGCGGCCCTGACCAGGTGCTCGGGGCCGGAGTCGTGGCTGGGACGGGTCATCGTGTCCACCTCTGTCCCCAGGCTATCCCCCTGAATCCGTGTGCACCCGGTGTGCCGCAGGACGAGGAATCCTTCGTCACCGCCCCGGCGCACGCCGTGGAGCCGCCCCGGCGCACGCCGGTCCGAGCCGCTGACCGGCGTTGTTACTTCGTATCGGAGGCGTATCGGGCAGGTAACCGGGTGAGCTGCCCCCGGGGCCCGGCCCGTACGGGTCGGTGACGCTTCGGGCGGACCGGAGCACATGACTTTGGGGGAGCAGCCATGATCCGCAAGCGCACCGCCTTGATCGTCTCCTTCGCCACGAGTGGAGCACTTCTGCTCACCGCCTGCGGCGGAGACGACAAGGACAGCTCCACACCCGCTTCTTCGGCGGCCGCCACCGCGGCGGGCCGGGGAAAGTCCGCTGACGGCAGTCCGTCGGCCGGGCAGGCCCCGAGCCTCCAAAGCGGAACCGCGAAGGCGAACAACGCCCCGCCCAGGACGGGCGACTGGGCGAACGAGCCCGGAAAGCCGGCGGTGAAGCCCGAGGCCCAGCGGTGGGTGCAGGTGTCCGCGTCGAAGGCCGGTGCGCTGAACCCGGTCGTGGTCAACGGCGCCGGGTTCACCCTCTACCGGTTCGACAAGGACAGCGCGAATCCGTCGAAGTCCACGTGCAACGGCGACTGCGCGTCCACCTGGCCCCCGGTCGTCGTCGCACCGGGCGGCAAGATCTTCCTCGACGGCGTCGACAGGTCGAAGGTCGGCACCGTCAAGCGGGACGACGGCACGCTTCAGGTCACGGTCGGGGGCTGGCCCGTCTACCGCTTCAGCAAGGACACCGAGCCCGGCGAGACCAAGGGCCAGGGCGTCGGAGGCACCTGGTTCGGGGTGACCCCCGACGGCAAGAAGGCGGGCGGCAACGCCGGCGGTGGCAGTGGCAGCGTGCAGCCCAAGCCCGCCACGAGCGTCGTGCTCTTCGACGACCGGAACTTCGGCGACCCCTCCCAGGGGCTGGCCGGCAAGGGTTGCCAGAACGTGGCCCGCGACAACGTCGCCTCCTCCCTCCAGGCCCAGGGCAGCCTGAAGATCTGGTCCGAGCGGAACTGCACGGGCAAGTCCAAGATCGTCAACGGTGACGTGGCCGACCTCGCGGCCATCGGCTTCGACAACGACGTCTCCTCGGTCTTCTTCGGCTGACCGGGGCACGGGCCTGCAGCGCGGGCCCCACGCGATGACGGGCGCGAGGGCCGCCATGCACCCACCGGCTCGGTGGTGAGGACTTCGACAGCGAGGTCGTGGCGGCCCTCGCGTTCCGGGAAGAGGGCTCAGAACTGCGGGTGGAGATAGAAGGTCTCGTTGACGGCGGGGGTGCCGTTGGGGTTGGTCTGGTAGGGCCACTGGATGACCCAGGTGCCGTCGCCGGTGCCGTTGCCGCGGATGTTGGCGAAGCGGCGGGTGCCGTTGTCGCGCAGCACGGTGAGGTTCGGGAAGCGCGGCTCGGGGTGTTCGAGCGTGAAGTTCTGGGTGTCGCGTGCGTAGCCGCCCGGCAGGGGCGCGCCGTCCCAGCTGTGGCAGTCCCAGATGTTCAGCCAGTCTCCGTCGCCGCTGGCCTGCCCCCGGTTGACGTCGAGGCACTTGCCGCTCTGGACGCCGACCAGCTTGTACAGCGGCTGTCCGGAGTCACCGTTGCGGCCGACCGTGCGAAGCGTCCAGCGCTGGTTGACGGCGCCGTTGGCGTGGTAGGTGATCACGTGGGTGCCGTTGGCGGTGTTGCCGCGGTAGACGTCGAGCAGGCGGTCGCTGTTGTCGGCGTGGATGGTGAATTGCCGTGGGCCGGCACCGGCCCGCAGGGCGCTGAAGCCGACGGGCCAGTGGTCGCTGCCGTAGTTGGGGTTGACCGTCGCCTGCCAGTTCTCGGTGTCGACGTTGGAGACCATGTAGTCCAGTTCGTTGCCGTTCTGCTGGGTGGCCTGGCCACCGTTGTAGATCAGTCCGTTGCCGGGCAGGTAGCGGTCGCCCTGCAGGTCGCCCGGGGCGCGGTTGTAGTCGCCGAGCACCGCCCAGTTGCCGACGTTCTGCTGGAAGGCGGTGTCGGAGACGCGGCGTACCAGGTAGGCGGCGTCGTTGGGCCTGCCGCCGTTGGAGGCGGCGTGGACGGAGGCGAACATGATGTTGTCGCCCGTGTTCGTCACGGCCAGCGCCGAGCGGTAGGCGCCACCGATCTCCTGCACGCGGTTGGGCACCCACGAGGTGACGATGCCCAGGTTCCGCGACTGCTGGCGCAGGATGTACAGGTAGCGGTAGGCGCCGCCGCCGATCGGCCAGAGATACGAGGTGATGTTGCCCGTCTGTCCGTCCTGGACGGCTCCGGCCGGCGGCCTGTTGGGCACTTCCTGGAGGGCCACCACGTCGAAGGTACGGGCCAGGGTGCGTACCCCGTCCCAGCGGGTGGTGCCGACCTGCATGTTCCAGGTGGCCATGCGGTGCGTGTCCGGTGGGGCGGCGGCCGCGGGGCCGCCGCCTGCGACCAGCAGGCCGAGGGCGAGCAGCCCGGCGGCGAGCAGCGCACCCAGTCGGCGTAACGCGTTCTCTGTCGTCCCTGAGGCGGACGTGGAGGTCCGGCTTCTGCGGGTGAATGTGAAAAACATGCCGGGCAGTGTTTCACTTAACTGAAAGTGATAGTAGGGGAGTTGAGAAAGTGATGCACTCTCTTCCGTCGCGCACCGCACGGCTGCCGCCGTGTCCCGGGCCGAGGACGATGACGCCGTGCAGAAAGCCTGATCGCGCCCCCCGGCAGCGTCCGCTCGTCACACGAAGGCGCTGTGCCCGGTGACGGCCTTGCCGACGATGAGGGTGTTCATCTCGCGGGAGCCCTCGAAGGAGTAGACGGCCTCGGCGTCCGCGAAGAACTTGGCGATCTCGTAGTCGAGGACGATGCCGTTTCCGCCGAAGAGTTCACGGGCCCAGGCGACGCATTCGCGCATGCGGGTGGTGGTGAACGCCTTGGCGAGCGCGGATTGTTCGGCGCTGCCCCGGCCCGCGGCGACCAGCTGGTTGAGACGGACGACCATGCCGAACATCGCGGTGACGTTGCCGAGCATCTTCACCAGGAGGTCCTGGATCAGCTGGAAGGAGCCGATGGGCCTGCCGAACTGCACGCGTGTGACGGCGTACTCACGGGCCAGTTCGTAGGCCCGCACCGCGATCCCCAGCGCCTGCCAGGCCACTCCGCCCCGCGTGTGCGCCAGGACGGCGGCCGTGTCGCGGAAGCCGTCGATGCGCTGCAGGCGGTTCGCCTCGGGAACCCGTACCCCGTCGAGGACGATGTCGGCGTTCTGCACGCTCCGCAGCGCGATCTTGCCCTCGATCTTCGTGGCGGTGAAACCGGGGGTGCCCTTCTCCACCACGAAGCCCTTGACGTTGCCGTCGGCGACGTCGCGCGCCCAGACCACGACGAGATCGGCGAAGGTGCCGTTCCCGATCCACCGCTTGGCACCGTCGAGGACCCAGCCGTCTCCCTCGCGACGGGCGGTCGTGCGCATGCCGCCCGCGACGTCGGAGCCGCCCTCGGGTTCGGTCAGGGCGAACGCGCCGATCTCGTCCATCGCGGCCATGCCCGGCAGCCAGCGCTCGCGCTGCTCCGGGCTTCCGCCGCCGTGGATGCTGCCCATCGCCAGACCGGTGTGGACCCCGGAGAACACCGCCAGCGACGGGTCGACGCGGTTGAGTTCCATGGTGAGGAAGCCGGAGAAGAGCTCACTGCGCGGGCGGCCGTCGCCGAATTCGGGGTAGGCGTATCCGGCCAGCCGGAGCCTGGACATCTTGCCGACCGCCGCGAAGGGGAATTCCGCCCGGTCCCAGGCGTCCTGCGCCAGAGGCTTGATCTCGCTTTCCAGGTAATCGCGAATGCTGGCCAGTTCGGCTCGTTCGGCATCGCCGAGGAGATCGGCGAAGCCGAAGAAATCGGGGCTGGCGTGGGCGGGCTGGGGCATCGATGACTCCTTCGTACGTATGCGTGAAAGGTTCAGCCGCGGTCTGCGCGTGCTGCGCGGCGCAGTGCGGCGGTCAGGGCGAGCTGTTTGCGGTCACGGAGCAGGGCACGTTCCCGGTACGCCTCGGGACCGTGTCCGTACGCGGCCTCGGTCTGTCGGACGACCGTGGCGACGGCGTCGTCGTCCAGCTCCGGGCGGCCCAGGCGCCGCCAGCCCTCCGCGAGGCCGGGGCCCAGGTGCCGCATCATGTGGCGGATGCCGCCGGGGCCACCGCCGAGGTGGAAGCTCTCGAAGGGGCCGACGGCCGCGTATCGGCCGCCCAGCGACGCCTTCATCACGGTGTCGAGCTCCCCGGCGTCGACCACCCCGCTGACGACGAGGTGGATCGCCTCCCGGAGCACCGCGCTCTGCAACCGGTTCGCCACGAAGCCGGGGACCTCCTTGCGCAGCCGCACGGGTGTCTTGCCCAGGGCCCGGTAGAAGGCGACGGCCGCCTCGACGACGTCCTCCGCGGTGCGCTCGCCCGGCACGATCTCCACGAGCGGCACGAGGTGCGGCGGGTTGAAGGGATGTGCGACCAGCAGCCGCGCGGCGACCCCGCCCGGCAGTACGGCGGCGATCCGGGAGGCGGCGAGCCCGGAGCTGGAGGTGGCCAGCACCGTGCCGGCCGGGGCGTGCCGGGCGACGTCGGCGAACAGACGCTGCTTGAACTCCAGGTCCTCCGGACCGTTCTCCTGGACGAGCCGCGCTCGGGCCACGGCCTCGGCCAGGTCGTGGGTGGAGCGGATCCGGCCGCGCAGTCCGGCCGCGTCGCTGCCGGGAAGTCCGGCGGCGAGCATCGGCAGCGCGTCGTCGACGGCGTCCTCCAGGTCCTCGCGCGGATCGGTGACGGTCACCTCGATTCCGTGCGAGGCGAACAGCGCGGCCCACGCGAGGCCGATGGTGCCGGCGCCGACGACGGTGACGGTCTTCCAGTCGGGGGTCATGACGCGTCCTCTTCGGTCAGGTAGTCGTGGACGGGAACGGCTTTGTCCAGCGTGAGATCCGTGACGATGTGGCTGGCGGAGACGATCTCGTGCACCGGAAGGTCCGCCAGCGGCGCCAGTACGTGCGCGAAGAGCTGCAGCCGCGCGGGGCCGGTGTGCGCCTCCTTGACCACGAGATCGGTGATCCGCGTGCGGACCAGCTCGCAGACGCGCGGGGTGCCGTCGTAACCGGGGACGACCTTGAGCATGTACGTGGGCACGGCGATCTGCTCGCGGGCGAGCTCCGGGTCGAGCGGCCGGTGCTTGTAGCCCATCGTCGCGGTGGCCACCCGCACGCTGCCGTAGTCCAGCGTCCCGACCAGCGCGGAGTGGTCGGTGAACAGGGCAGGCGTGCCCATCGCCTTCGGATAGGCGCTCACCTCGCGACCCGCGGCGGTGGCGGCGAAGCTGTCCAGGTACATCGCGTGCAGGTACTCGCCGCGCTCGTCCCCGAACCGCACCGGGATCGCCTGCCCCGCCTCGACGTACGGGCCGTAGCCCGTGACGTCCCTCATCCTCATCACCTCGAACCGCACCAGCGGCTCGTCGACCCGCAGCGGCTCGGGCACCACGGCCCGCAGTGCCTCGGGATCGGTGCGGTAGACGACGGTGAGGTACTCGCGATCGGTGAAACGGGCCGCTACGGGGGCGTACGCGGGCGCCGTGACCGGGGTGCTGAGGGTTGCCAGGACGCCTGCGCGGTTCATCGTCCGCTCCACTGCGGGGCGCGCTTCTCGGTGAAGGCACGCACTCCCTCGGCGAAGTCGGCCGAGCGCAGCAGTGCTCCGACCTCGGCGGCCTGTGCGGCGAACGCCTCCGGCTCCGGCACGCCGTCGGCCAGCCGGACTGTCCTCTTCACCGCGGCCAGGGCCAGCGGTGCGTTGGCCGCGATCTCCTCGGCGAGCTCCAGCGCGGCCGACAGCGCGCCGCCGTCCGGGGTGAGGCGATTGACGACGCCCAGCTCGCGGGCGCGGCCGGCGGTGACCGTACGGCCGGTCAGCAGCAGCTCCATCGCCAGGTGGTGGGGGACGCGCCGGGGCAGCCGTACGACTCCGCCGCCACCGGCGATCAGTCCCCGCCCGACCTCGGGGAGGGCGAAGCGGGCACCCTCGGCGGCGACCACCAGGTCGCAGGCCAGGGCCAGCTCGAAGCCCCCGCCCAGGGCGTGGCCCTCGACGGCCGCGATCAGCGGCTTGGTCGTCGGCGCCTCGACGAGTCCGGCGAAGCCCTTGCCGGCCACGGTCACCTGCTCGCCGCGGGCGGCGGCCTTGAGGTCCATGCCCGCGCAGAAGGTGCCGTCCGCGCCGGTGAGGATGCCCACCCGCAGCCCGGGCTCGGACTCCAGCCGGTCGACGGCGGCGGCGATGCCCAGAGCCACCCCGGCGTTCACGGCGTTGCGGGCCCGGGCCCGGTTGATGGTGACGACGAGGACGCCGCCGGCGGTCTCGGTGCGGACGTCGCTCATCGCCCCGCCTCACCGCGGTCGAGCTCGGCGAGCACTTCCTCCGTGTGCTGGCCGGGCAGCGGCGCGTGCCGGCGCACCGAGGCGGGCGTGGCGGAGAACGTCAGCGGTATGCCGACCACTCGGTACGCGCCCTCGCTGGGGTGCTCGGCGACGTCCAGCAGGTGCCCCTCGCGGACGTACGGGTCCTCGGGGGCGTCGTCGAGCCGCAGCACGGGGCCGACGGGGATGCTGTGCCTGGTGCAGACCTCCGTCCACTCCTCCGTGGTCAGCTGCGGCGTCACCGTCTCCAGCAGCTCGGCAAGGGCCTCCCCGTCCCGCGTCGCGTCGATGAACTCGCCGTTCACGCGCGGATCGTCGGCCAGGTCGGGACGGCCCGCGGCGGCGAACAGGTCGCGGAAGTTCTGCGGACCGTACGGGATGATCATGGCCAGGCCGTCCTTGGTCGGACGGGCCCGGTGCCCCTTGTTCATGGACAACGGGAAACCGGTCGGGCCCATCGGCGGCTCGAAGGTGCGGCCCTGCAGGTGCTCGACCAGGTTGAACGCCAGCAGCGTGTCCACCATGGGCACCTCCACCCGCTGCCCCCGGCCGGTGGCCCGCTGGTGGACGAGGGCGGCCAGCGCCGCGTAGACGATCGTCAGCGCGGCGACCTTGTCGGCGATGATGCTCGGCAGCACCACCGGCGCCCCCACGTCGCCCGCGCGCTGCGCGAGGTCCAGCAGCCCGGAGGCGGCCTGCACCGTCTCGTCGTACGCGGCCAGCCGGGCCCGGTCGGAATCCGGGCGGAACCCCTGGGCGTGGACGTGGACGAGACGGGGGTGGGCCGCGGCGATGCTGTCGTAATCCATGCCGAGGCGACGCAGGGCATCGATGCGCATGTTGGTGATCAGGATGTCGGCGGTGCCGATCAGCTCCAGTGCCCTGGCGCGTTCGTCCTCGTCCTTGAGGTTGAGCGTCACGCTGCGCTTGTTGCGGTTGACGTTGAGGTTCAGTGGGGTCATGCCGGGCGTGCGGTGCAGCGCGCCGACGCGAACGGTGTCGTTCGGCGATTCGAGCTTGATGACGTCGGCGCCGAGGTCGCCGAGGATCTGCGCGGCGTAGGGCCCCATGACGACGGTGGCCATGTCGATGACGCGCACTCCGGCGAGCGGGCCGGCAGAGGGGCCTGTTCCTGTTGCGGGTTCTGCGAATTCTGACGGTTCTGTGAGGTCTGCGGGTTCTGCTGATTCCATCAACACTCCACTACGGAGAACGGGTACGGGAAAGGGGGAATCCCGCACCTTCTGCGGGGCGTTCCCACGTCCTGGGAAAACGCTAGTCCGGTGAAGTGTTGGAACCCAAGCGATCAGTGACACCAAAGCGCGAAAAGCGGCGTGACCGCAGTGGTCACGCCGCTTTCTGGACGCCGGTTTCAGGAGGGCCCGGTGAACACGGCCCCGGCCTCCGTCACCAGTCCGTGCAGGTCGCCGTCCGGTTCGGCCCGGTCGCGGCGCCAGATCAACCCGGTCGCGAGGGCGGGGGAGAAGTCCCGGAAGGGCAGGACGACACTCGCCCCCCTTCCGCTGTCGCCGCTCTTCGCGCTGAGCAGGGTGATGGCGAATACCGAGCCGTTCGCCACGATTTCGCGGACGCTCGCATAATCCCCGATGTTGAGGGTGATTTCCTTTTGGATGCCCGCGGCTTTGAGGCGCACCCGCAACTGATCGAAATACGTCGGGAGCGTCCCGGGAGCCGACGTCACATAGGTGTGGTCGGTGAGCTCGCTCAGCGACACCGAGCTCCGCGAGCCGAATTCCGCCGCCGGCAGCAGTGCGCCCAGCGGCTCGTGCAGCAGTTCCAGCACCTCGATCCCTTCGGCGTGCACCGGCAGGTGCACCAGCGCCATGGCCAGGTCGCCGCGCTGCACCGCGTTCACCAGGTTCGCGCTGTTTCCGGGCCAGCGCTTGACGTCGAACCCCTCGGTGCAGCGCTCCTCGACCCGTTCCAGCCCTTCCCGCAGCCGCGGGTGCAGGGCCGGCACCACCCCCACGTACACCGTCTGCCGCTCGGGCCCCAGGGCCCGGCGCAACTGCCAGGGGATGTCGTCGAACCGGCCGAGGACGTCCTTCGCGACGGGCAGTAGCGCCGTGCCGGCGCCGGTCAGGGCCACGTGGTGCGAATCCCGGTCGAACAGCCGCTGGCCGAGCTCGCGTTCCAGGTCTCTTATTCGCTGACTCAACGGCGATGTGGCCATGTGCAGTTGACGTGCGGCCCGAGAGAAGCTGAGGTTTTCGGCGACCGCCACGAAGTAGCGCAGATGGAAGATATCCATCGCCGTACCCTAAGCGTCTCCTGCAACCCGATGTTCACCTGGTGCACGAGCGCGCGGACCCTCAAAGTCCGGGAGGGGAACGGCGCTTTGACTGCCTCTGGGGTGCGCTCGCAGGCTGCGAAGCCGGTGCAGAGTTAACGCCCCTTGGCCTTTTTCGCGGCGATGCCCCGGGCGAGGTCGAACGCGCTGACCGGGTCGCCCTTCTCGGCCCACGGCTCCGCGCCGCACCACGGGCCGATCAGCCGGAACTGCTCCAGCGCCCCGTCGTACCGGCCGGCCTTGCCCAGGTAGTACGCCAGGAGGTGCCGCAGCCTGGGCAGCCGCTCGTCGTCGCCGGGGACCTGGTGCAGGGAACGGGCGACGTCCTCCAGCAGGCGCTTGGTCCTGCGTGATGTGCGGAGGGCAGAGGTGCCGGAGCGCTCCGCGAGCTCGTCGAGGGCGTGCAGGTAGATACCGGCCAGAGGGCTTCCGGCGGGGGCGTGCCGCACGGCTTGCTCAGCGAACTCAAGCATCAGCTTGTTCGAGCCGTACCACTTGGCGCACCAGTACTGCAGGGCCTGCCAATGGCCCGCGTAGTGGTGGGGAGCCCGTGCGACAAGTTCTTGCCACAGGGGGCGGAAGTGCTGGGGCTGGTACCGGAGCCCGCGGGCGGCGGTGACCATGACGACCCACGGGCTGGGGTCGTGCGGCGCGAGCAGGGTGGCTGCCCGTGCGGCCCTCATGGAGTCGGGCAGCAGTTCGCGAAAGAGCCTCATCCGCTCGGCCGGGACCTTGTCGGCGTACTCGGTGCCGCGGATTCTCCAGGCGTGGTGGAGCAGCATCTGGGCGTGGAGAGTGGCGGCGGCGCAGCTCTCCGGTTGCGCGCGGCGCCAGTCGTCCAGCCATGCGTCGCCGTCGTCGGCGACCTGCTGCAGGAACTCCAGCCGGGACCACCGCTCGTCCCAGTCCTGGCCCGCAGCCTCCACGTACGCGGCGGCCGGCCGCCAGTCGCCCTCCCACGACGCGTCTGCGATGGCCTGTTTCTCCTTGTGCCGGTAGGCAGGCATCGGGGGACCGGCCCGGCGCGGGTCCAGCTGTTCGCGGGGGACGAGCCCGTACTCGGCCGGGACGAAGTGGTCGCGGGCCCAAGCCGCGAGGCGGGCAGGGGCCACGAAAGTCCAGCCGAGCCACGCGAAGAGTGCGGCCGTCAAGATGGCGAGAAATATTGTCACGACCGAGATCATCCATTTTGTGATCACGGAGTGCAAAACCATGGCCACTCATCGCGGTGAGGCTGTTGCGTGACGACCCGGCGAAGGGCCCGATCACGGTCAGTCGCCTGCTACCTGGCGCGAAGCACCACTGCGCTGCCGCTCGCGGTGCGGATGCAGAAGGCGAGGAGAGCGATGAGGGTGAGAGCCCCTGTCCAGGTGAGGCTTGCGACTACGGGCCGGAGCGGGATCGTGGGGGCAAGGCCGGCGGCGAGGCAGGTCTGCATGGAGCCGTACATCGGCAGCAAGGGGCCCAGGAACCCCTGCGGATCGGGGTTGACCAGGGGGCTTTGTGGCAGCAGGTCGAGGTTGCTGGTGACGAAGATGACGACCATGCCCTCGAGTTCACCGGGCAGGAAGAGCGCGAGGACGAGTCCGAGCGCGCCATAGACCAGGCACGCGGTGAACAGCCCGAGCCACAGGAACCCCGGGTGGCGGGGCGACCATACGGCCAGCGTCCATGCGGTGGTGTACAGGGCGACGAGCGCGGCGGCCGAGAGCAGTGCGGTCGCCTTGGCCAGCAGGAGCGGGGTGCGCGGGTAGCCGGCGGCGGTGAGCCGACGGTCGAAGGGTCCGGCCTGACGGGCGGCGCTGAAGGTGAGGAAGGCCATCAGGAGCATGACCACGCCGAGGCAACCGTGGACCATGCCCACGTGGTCCGTCGAGGCGGTGAGCGTCCGGCCGGTCGTGCGCAGCCGGAAGGTCAGCGAGGCGGGCGCGAAGATGTGCGGTGCGGCGAGGATCCACAGGGGGATCAGGACGGCCAGCAGGAGAGCGGCGAGTGTGTTCTTGGCGAGTTCGGCCAGGTTGTAGCGGGCCGCGACGCGGTAGGCCCTCACCCGTCGGCTCCCTCGGTCATGCCGGCCGCTCGGCGACCGAGCTGGACGACGGCGTCCAGACGGTCGGTGTCGTAGGCGAGGTGGGAGATGACGACGGTGGCGCGCCCGGCCGCGCGACGGGCGGCGGCGAGGTCCCAGAAGGCCAGGTAGGTCTGCCAGTCGAAGCCTTGGTAGGGCTCGTCGAGCAGCACCACGTCGGGATCGTCCATGAGGGTGAGGACGAGGCTGAGCTTCTGCCGTGTGCCGCCGCTGAGGACCTTGACGGGAACGTGGAGATGGTCGGCGAAGGCGAGCCGGTCGATCAGCTCGTGTGCACGGTCGAGGTGGGGGAGGCGGAAGGCTTCCTGGAACAGGCGGAGGTGCTGGAACGGTGTAAGGGCGTGGTTGAGAACGGGGTGCTGGGGACAGTGGCCGATCGTGCCGTGGACGGTCACGGTGCCTTTGTCCGGGCGCAGATCACCGCACAGGATGCGCAGGAGGGTGGTCTTGCCGGCGCCGTTCTCCCCGACGACGCCGACGGTGTCCCCGGCGCGGACGGTGAGGTCGACGCCGGCCAGGACGACGCGTTTGCCGAATGCCTTGTGGATGTCCCGCGCGCTGAGGGCGGTGCCGGTGGCCGTGGGCGGAGAGAGGGGCATGGGTCCTCGTAGGGGTGCGTGGTCGTTCAGACGCGTGTCGCCGTGGGGCGGGAGCCGCGGGGACGGGGCGTCATCACCATGGGCGGGGCCTGCAGCATCGTGCTGACCCGGGGCAGGACGGGGCCCGACGACGCGCCTTCCCCCTGAAGGGTCCAGTTCTGCAGGACCCGCGCGAGGACGACGACGATCTCGGTGAGCGCGAAGGTGTCTCCGGGGCACTTGCGGGAGCCGTTGCCGAACGGGATGTACGCCCCGCGCGGGCCGGGGGTGCCGTGCGCCCAGCGGGCGGGGTCGAACCGCTCGGGGTCCGGGAACAGGTGCGGCTGGTGGTGCAGCTGGTAGGGGCTGACGACCACGCCGGTGCCCGGTGGCAGGGTCCGCCCGGCCAGTTCGACGGGGGTGGCGACGGAGCGCGTGAGGAGCCAGCTCTGCGGGTACAGCCGCAGCGTCTCCAAGGCGACGTGCCGGGTGAGTTCCAGGCGTTGTACGGCCGATTCGTCCGGCGGATCGTCCCCGAGGACATCGTCGATCTCATGCTGGACGCGACGGGCGACGTCCGGGTGACGGTCGAGCAGGTGCAGGGCCCACACCATGGCGCTGGCGTGGCCCGGTGCCGTCGCCGCGGCGAAGATGTTGATGACGTTCTCACGCACCTCGTGATCGGTCATGGGATCCCCGGCGTCGTCGCGTGCCGCCAGCAGCATGGACAGGATGTCCGCGTGCTCCGCACTGGAGCGGCGGTAGGCGAGGATCACTTCGTCGACGACCTGCTTGTACCGGGCCAGCGCCCGGTGGAACCGGCGGGTGCGGCGGCGGAACAGCCACTGCGCTCCGAGTGCCGAGGTGAACGCCTCGCGGTGGATGCCTTTGATGATCGCCTGGAGACAGGCCTGGGTCTCGTCCCGGTAGTGCTCCGCGATCTCCGCGGCGAACATCACGCGCACGCCGGCCATCGTCGCCATGTCCGTCATCTCCCGCGTCACGTCGAACGGAACGCCGGGCCGCCAGGCACCGGTCATCGCGTCGACCATGGCGACCACGGGGGTGATGTACGCGGAGACGCGGGTGCGCTGGAACGCCGGCTGGACCAGGCGCCGTACCCGCTTGTGCACGGCGTTCGGGCAGGTGACGATCCCGTCCCCGAGGAGCGCGCGCACCTCGTCGTGGGCCGGGCCTCCCTTGTCGAACGTGCGGGATTTCCGCAGGACTTGGTCGACCAGCTCCGGGTGGCAGGCGAGATAGACGGACTGCCGCCCGAGTCGCACGCGTACGAGATCTCCCCGGGCCGGCAGGGAGCAGAGGAAGGGCAGCGGCGTTCTCCAGATGCGCAGTGCGTGTCCCAGTCCCGGCAACGCGCCGGGAGCGTGCGTGAATCGGAAGTCGGATCGTGTTCCGCTCATGGGGAATGGGCTCCTTGCGCACAGGCGGGGGGGCGGCATCGGATGTCCGGGAACGTGTCTAGTCAACGCGGCGCCGGAGCGGCTCTGTTCGGTGGGCTGCCGCACCGTCCGGGTGGGTCTTTGAGCCGTTCGGCTGAAGCCATACCAAGGGTGTTGACGGGCGAAGACCCCGGGGGAGTGAACCGGGAGCGGCCCGCGTTGCGGTAGCGCCGAGAGCGCACCACCATCGTGGCGCGGGTACCGGCCGTGTCGGCCCTCGGCCCTGACCGCAGTGCCGGCCCGCGGCCTCTGCAAGGAGCTCATCTTGACCGACGCCACCGCGGTGGAGGAACGCCCGCTCGCGGCCAGCGAGGCGGCCTTCGTCTCGTTCGGTACGCCGATCCACTTCAGCCAGCGGCTGTACGGCCGGCTCGACCTCGATGCTCTGGCGTCCGCGGTCGAGGACCTGCTCGTCCTGCACCCCGTGCTGTCCGCGCGGATCGTGGCCTCGGATCAGGGGCATGTCCTGCGGCTGGACCCCTCGGTGCCCGGTCCGCGTCTGGGTGTGGCCGACGGTGGCGACGAGGCCGGGTCGCCCTACGCGCCGGACACGCCGTTGTTCAGAGTCGTGGTGACCGAGGAGGCGGAGGACCGCCACCGGTTGGCGCTGTCGGTCCACCACGCCATCAGCGACGGTGTCAGTGCGCTGACGCTGCTGCACACCCTGTGGCGCAGCTACAGCGCACGCGTCGCCGGCCGTGCGCCTGTGCTGCCGCCCCGTACCGCCGGGTTGCCCCGTCCCGTCGAGGAGCACTTCCGTGCCCGCTTCTCCGCGGAGGAACTGCACGACTTCCTGAGGAACCGCTCGGCGAAGATCCGGGATCTCGTCCCTGCGTGCATTCCCGCCTGCGCGGCCGGCCGCAGCACGGGAGCGCAGGCCGGCGTCCACAGGAGGCGGGTGCCGCTGTCCGCCGGGTCCGTAGATCAGCTGACGTGCGCGGCCAAGGCGGCACGCATGAGCCTGCACGCGCTGGCCTGCGGCATCGCACTGTGCGCCGTCCACTCGCAGACGCCTTTCCCGGACGGCACCGTCCCCATGACGTGCCTGTCCGCTCTGGATCTCCGGCGGCGGTTCAGGCCGCCCATGTCCATGCACGAGATGGTGCTGGCCGCCACGGCCTCGCAAGCCGTGGTCGAGGTGGGGCCCGACTGCCATCCGCTGGGCATCGGGCGCCGCGTACTGGAGCAACTGCGCGAAGCGGTCCTGAACAACACGGTGCAGAAGGCCATCGCCGCGACCGCCGAGCTGATGGACGAAGTGGCGCACGCTCCGATCAGTGTGCTGGTGAGCGATCTGACGACGAAGACCCCGCCGCTCCAGCTTCCCCCGGACCTGAGTTCCGGCCCCATCGACGGGTGCGCCCTTCCTCCCGGCCCCCTGCCTTCGGTCTTTCTCACCGGCAGCCAGGACGACACCGCGGGCCTCGACATCACCCTGGTCATGGCCGCGGACTGGTTCACCGCGCGGCAGGCCGACGACCTGGCCGAGGCCATCGAAGGGGCTGTCCACCGCGCACTGCGCGAGTAGGCGCGGTGGACAGCGGCGCGGTCCCCGCTAGGACACCTGGCGTCGGTGCAGGCGCAGCTTGAGGTTGCGGGGTTCGATGATGCTGCGCCCGATGAGGCTGACCGGGCGGGACGTGGCGGGGGTGAGCTTCCAGTCGGCCAGGACGGTCGCCAGGGGCAGCACGACGTTCATGACGGTGAAGTCGTGTCCGATGCACTTGCGGGACCCGGCCCCGAAGGGCACCATCGCCATCGCCCGCTCGGCCTTGGCCCAGCTGCGTCCGTCGCCGGTCCAGCGCCCCGGGTCGAAACGGTCGGGCTCGGGGAAGAGATCGGGCCGGTGGTGAATGATGTACGGGCTGATCAGGACGTCGGCACCGTCTGCCACGCGGTAGGGGCCCAAGGACGTGTCCGTGACGGCGGTCCTGCTGAACAGCCAGGCGGAGGGCCTGATCCGGAATGCCTCGGTCACCACGGCCGTCAGGGTCGTCAGCCGTGGAAGCTGCTCGTGACGGGCGGGGCCGCCGCCGCAGACCTTCTGTGCCTCGGCCGCGACGGCCGCGTCGAGGTCGTCGTCCAACGAGAGGTAGTACAAGGTCCAGGCGAGCATGGCGGCGGTCGTACTGATACCGGCGATGAACATGGTCATCACCTGCTCGCGCACTTCGGTGTCCGACAGCGCGTTTCCGTCGCCGTCCTCGGCCAGGAACATGGACAGCAGGTCGCCCTGGTCGGTACCGGCGCGGCGGTAGGCGGCGACGGTGGCGTCGATGTGCGCGTACAAGGAGTCCCGGGCCTGTGCGTAGCGCCGGTTGGTCGGCAGCGGCAGGCGGGCGAGGCCGGGCGCGACCATGCGCAGAAACGCGCCACTGACCAGGACGTCCACGTCACCCAGCGTGCGGCGGACCGCGCCGGCGTCCGCACCGGTGTCGTCGAACCATGAGGCCAGCATCGTCGAGACGGTGATCCGCATCGCGAGTTCCTGCATCAGCCGGCGCACGTCCAGGACCTGTCCCTCGCGCCACCCCCGGGTGACGGTCGTGGTCTCGCGGCCCGCCTGCTCCGCGTACCCCGGCAACTTGCCCGGGTGGAAGGCCGGCTGGGTCAGCCGGCGCAGCCGGGTGTGCTTGGCGTTGGGGCAGGTTGCCAGGCCGTCTCCGAAGAACACGGAGATGTTGTCGAAGAAGGGGCCGCCCTTGTCGAAGTCGCGGTGGCGGCGCACGAGGATCTCGGAGACGAGTTCGGGACTGCAGACCACGTAGGTGGGGCGGGGGCCGAGCCGGATCTCCACGAGATCGCCGTAGGACGGCAGACGGGTCAGGAACCGGGTCGGGTCGACGAGCAGCTGCCGCAGGTGGCCCACGCCGGGCAGGGCACCGGGTGCGCGCGGGGCGGGAACGAGGGACGCCGGGAGGCTTGTCGTCGTCATCGTTCAGCTCCCCGCGCCCACGAGGAGACCGGACGCCCAGTCGGGCATGACGCGGTACTGGTCATGGCGTGTGGTGATCCGTTCCCATTCGTAGTCACCGCAGATCCAGTCATGGATGATGTCCGCGTATCCCCGCAGAGCCGCACGCTGACCCCGGTCGACGGCCCGTACCAGTCGTGACAAAGCCCCCTCCTCCAGCTCCACGAGTTCGTCGACCTTTTCCTGGGCGTGGCGGGACGCCTCGGCCAGCGCTTCCTGCCGCGAGCCGCCGCGACTGCGCTGGATGAGGTGGATCGCGTTGAGTCCGCTGGTGACGTCCTCGTGCCTGAGCGACATGGAGTCGTTCCGCAACGCGACGACGTCGGCGCCCAGTTGCCGCATGCGTTGCAGCACGGGGTGGTGCCACAGCTCCGGAGGTACCTCGGTGCCGCCCCACTTCTCGCCCAGGTCGTTCTGGCCGAAGGCGCACGTGGTGGCGGCCCGCAGCGAGAAGTAGTCGGCCAGGTCGCGGTGGGCGAACCCCGTCGTGCGGTCGATCGCCTCCGTCACCTGCGAGGAGAAGTACGACGTCCAGTTGTACGCCACGCGCGTGCGCAGCGGCACGGACATCCCCCGCACCATCCGGCTCCACAGATCGGCGAAGGCCCGCACCGTTGGCGTGTCGTGCGCCTCCGGCCCGGACACTCCGTGCGCGATGCCGATCAGGGCGTTGCAGACAGCCGCCACCGTGCCGGGACGACGACCGATCTCACCGTCCAGCTGGTCGTCGAACGGCAGGAAGTACCAGCCCATCATCTGCGCCGCCGTACAGCATTCCTCGGCACTGGCGTTGGGGTAGAAGAAGGCGGCCACTTCGGCCAGCCGCCAGTCGACGAAGTCCCTCTCGGCCTGCTCGCCGTCCAGCAGGCCGAACCTCCGCATCCAGGCGAGCGCGCTCTCGCGGGCCTGATCCAGGTGCGGGTTGATCCGAAGGGGCCACGGGGTGGTGAAAACGGCTCCGGTTTGCGTCACGCTCGGCTGCTCCTTCGCTGGACTCCCCAGGATGCTGCGCCGACGAGATTGCACACAATCACTCCACCCAGGGGGATCCACTCCAACGGGCGAGCGTACGCAGGAGGCTCCGGGCGCCCCACGGTGATCTTGTGTCCGAATCCGTCACCACCGTTTCACGGATACGTAGTTCGTGATCGGGTCGGACGTGCAGCATGGGGCCGGGCCGTGATCCTCGGGGCCCCGGCCCCGCGATGCGGGCACGCCATGTCACAGCCATTGCGCTGCGAGGATCACGTCATGGCACAGGATGCGGAACAACCGGATACGGAACGGGCACTGCCCGAGCGGCTCGTCGCCCTGCTGACCGGCCACCTCGACGTCGAGGTGGCGCCGGAGCAGCTGACCGTAGAGACGACCTTCGAAAGCCTCGGGATGGACTCGCTGTCGTTGATGGAACTGGTCGTGGCGGCGGAGCAGGAGTTCGGCATCGTCCTTGCCGAGGGCGAGTTGGACCTGTTCCCGGACACCACGCTCGGTGAGGCGGCCCGGGCGTTCGAGCATGCGGCCTGAGATCGCGGTCACCGGGCTCGGCCTGGTGACTCCGGCAGGGCACACGGCGGAGGCGAACTGGACGGCCTTGTGCCGGGGCCGCTCCCTGGCCGCCCCCGACCCCGAACTCGCCGGGTTGCCCGTCGACTTCTCCTGCCAGGTGACCGGATTCGACGCCGCGGCCGAACTCGGCCGGTCGCTCGCCCGGCGCGTGGACCGGTTTATCCACTTCGCCCTGACCGCCGCACGACGGGCTGTCGACGACGCCGCGCTGGACACCGGCACATGGCCGGCGGAGCGGGTCGGAGTCGTGCTCGGAGTCGGGGCCAACAGCCTCAGTACGTACGTCACCGAGTTCGGCCATCTCGGCGCGGACCGGCCCGTGCGGGTCTCGCCGCTCGCGCTGCCGCGCAGTGTGCCGAGCATGGCCGCGGGCGAGGTCGCGATCGACCTGGGTGCCAGGGGGCCGAACTTCACCACGTCCAGCGCCTGTGCCTCGGGCGCGACCGCGATCGGGGTCGCGCGGGACCTGCTGCGGTCCGGGACCTGTGACATCGTGCTGGCCGGCGGCAGCGAGTCCGCGCGCTCCCGCATGACGGCCACCTGCTTCACGCGGATGCGGGCGCTGTCGCGGCGACGCGAACACCCGCAACTGGCCAGCCGTCCCTTCGACGCGGCACGGGACGGCTTCGTCCTCGGGGAGGGCGCGGCCGTCCTCGTCCTGGAACGCCTCTCCCACGCCGACGCCCGCGGGGCACCGGTCCAGGCCGTGCTGCGCGGCTACGGCGCCGGAGCGGACGCACATCATCCGGTGGCCCCGCACCCGGACGGACACGGAGCGGAACGGGTCATCCGCGCCGCGCTGGAGGACGGGGCATGCGACCCGGGAGACGTCGGTCTCGTCCACGCGCACGGCACCTCCACACCGCTGAACGACGCGGCCGAGGCCGCGGCCCTCACCCGGGTCTTCGGAGCGGACACGCCCCCCGTGACGGCCGCCAAGGGCGTGATCGGCCACGCCCTCGGGGCAGCGGGCGCGATCCAGGCGGCCTACACGGTCCTCGCCCTGCGCCATCGGACGGTACCGCCGGTGGCGAACTTCGAGGGCCAGGACGGCGACCACACACTGGACATCGTCGCCGACCAGCCACGCCCGGTGGCCGGGAAAACGGGCCTCAGCTGCTCGTTCGGCTTCGGCGGCCAGAACGCCGTCTTGCTGTTCACAACCGACTGAACTTTGGGGTAGCGCTCGCGGCGGCGGTACGGGGCCTGCTTCTCCTAGCCGTCGTCACATCCCGGTCAGGTGCGGGCGGTGAGCCGTTTGACCTCGCGGAGGACGGGGGCGGTCTCGACGGCCTGGATGCCGGGAAGCGAGCCGATGCGGTGGTCGAGGTGATCGTAGAGGTCGTGGCCGCCGCGGAAGACCCCGGTGGCCACGAGGTTGTGCGGACCAGTGGTGGCGGCTGCGAACGCGATTTCGGGGTGGGTGGCCAGGGCGTGGCCGACGGCGGAGACCTCGCCGGGAGCCACCCGTAGCCAGAGGTGGGTCATCAGGTGGTAGCCCAGGTGCCGGGGCGCGAAGTCCACGGAGAAGCCCAGCGCGCCCTGGGCCCTGAGGCGTTCGAGGCGGCGTTGGACACTGGAGGACGAGCGACCGGTGGCGACCGCGAGCCCGGGCAGGCCGGCCCGGCCGTCCTCGGCCGGCTCGGCGCGGGAGTGATCTCCATGACGGCGAAGGTCGCGCCGCCGATGGTGGCTGCGACGGCACGGCTGTCGGCGGTGGTGGTGGCGGCGGTGTCGAGCTCGCCCACTCCGACGAGGGACAGAACGCCGCGGATGCCACCGGGGGGGGGAGCAGGTTGCGCAGCAGGAGGAACGCGCGGTCGTGGACGTAACGGATCAGCGGGTCGGTGGAGGATGCCGCTCGCGCGGCGCCGCGGAGGAGGACGATCTCTCCGATGGCCGGACGGAGGAGGCGGAGAAGGCATGTGCGGACCGGGTCCGCTGCCCGGTCGGCCCCCGCACCGCACCGTCGTCCCGAACCTCTTCTCGGTCGGCGCGGCCACGTGGCCCGGCCACAGCGTCCCTGGCGCCTCCGGGCGCATCGCGCCAAGGAACTGCGGGGCCACCGAGAGCGGCTCGCGCGAGCCGTCCGCATACCGGAGCCAAACCCAGGCTCCCTACAGTTGTGCCACAGGGCACCGGCGGAAGGGTGAACATGGTTCCGGACGGCGGCATACTCCGGCTGACGGACGACCTGCGGGCGCTGACCGCGGCCTGGGAGAGGGCCCCGCTGGTCGCCGCCCCGTACGACGACTTCGCCGACGTCTTCTCGGTGGAGGCCGCGGAGCGGTTGCTCTTCGGCGGTCTGCCGCTGTCGGCGGTGCGCTTCTTCCGCGACGGCGAGCAGGTGCCGCGCGAGCGGGCCGCGCGGGGCAGGGAGACGGGCGGCCGCAACCGGGAGCGGATCGTCGACGGTGCCAAGGCCGTCCGACAGGTCGCCGAGGGCGCCACCCTGGTCGTCGAGGACCTGCAGACCTACAGCGCGGAGGTGGCCGCCTTCGCCGCCGCCGTGGCGCGGGACACCGGCTACGAGACCGACTGCACGGTCTTCGTCACGCCCGCCCGTGCCCGGGGAGTGGCCCGGCACGCCGACCCCGTCAGCGTCTTCCTCCGCCAGTTGAGCGGCGCGAAGCGATGGCGCGTGAGCACTCCGGACGGGCGGCGGCTGTTGGTGGACGTGGTGCTGAAGGAGGGCGAGTGCCTCTACATTCCCCGCGGCTTCCTGCACGCCGGTGCCACGGCGGACGAGGGATCGGTCCATCTGTCGGTGAGCGTGCGCACGGTGACCTGGGGAACCGTCCTGCGGTCCCTGCTGACCGAGGCGGTGGCGGGCCCCGCCCTGACCGAGCCGCTCCCGCCCGCCTTCGCCGAGGTGGACCGCGCGGAGATGTTCCGGGAACGGATCGCGCTGCTCACCGAGGCCCTGGGCGGTCTCCGCTGGTCCGACGTCCGCCCCTCGTCCTTCCGCACCGCCGACGTTCCCGCACCCCGTGTCCCCGGAGTCCTCACCGCCGCGCTCGCCGGGCCCGGCGGCGGACCCGGCTGAGGCGGGCGGGGCGCGTACGGGTGCGTACGGGCGCGTACCGGGTCAGCGGGGTTCCTCGACCGGACGCGGGGCACCGCGCAAGTAGCGGTGGAGCAGCGACGGTATCCCGTACAGCTCGCAGTGGGCGGTGACGTCGGGGGCGTCGGGCACGGACACCAGGTTGAGTTCGAGCAGCCGCGCCAGCACCTGGCCGGCGGAGCCGGGCCGGCCGTCGGTCAGGCCCGGGACGTCGTCGCCGCGGAAGACCGGGCCGGCCAGCCCGCCGAGCCGGGTCACCGCGCTGCGGCAGTCGGCGGGCAGAGCGCGCAGGCAGTCGTCGAAGCGGGCCCGTACGGACAGGTCTCCCACCGACAGTTCGTCGAAGAGCGCGCTCTCGTCGGCGAGCCGGTCGGCGTACCGACCGAGGCCCATGTGCCGCATCATCGCCAGCTTCGTGCCGACGATGCGCACCGCGAGCGGGACCCGGCCGCAGATCTCGACCACGCGTTCGGCGTCCGCCGTCTCGGCCGGCGGCCACCGCCGGCCGCTGAGCCGGCCCAGCAGCTCCAGCGCCTCGGCGCGGGTGAACGCGCCCAGCTCCGTGCGCAGCACCGCCTCCAGGCCGCCCAGTCTGCGCCGGCTGGTCACCAGGACCCGGCTGCCGCCCGCGCCGGGCAGCAGCGCGCGGACCGTGGCCTCGTCGACCGCGTCGTCCAGGACGACCAGCGCGGTGCGGTCCACGAGCCGGCACCGCCACAGCACGACCGGGTCCCCGCCCGCAGGCGAGGCCGCTTCCGGGAAGCCGGCCTGGCGCAGCAGCTCGGCGGCGATGTCGGAGGGCCGGCGCGGCAGCCCGTCCGCACCGCGCAGGACGCTGAAGAGCAGTCCGTCGGGGAAGCGGTGCTTGACCAGGTGGGCGGTCCGTACGGCCACGGCCGTCTTGCCCACTCCCACCGGTCCGGTGACGACGGCCACGTCGATGCGCGAGCCGGGGTCGCCGAGCGCCTCGCCCAGCCGGCCGACCACCTCGCGACGGCCGACGAAGTCCGGTACGTCGCGCGGCAGATGATTGGCCTGATACCGCCGCGCGGGGGCCGCGCCGGACGCCTCCGCGGCCGCAGGGTCCGGCCGCGGAGCGGTCCCCTCCAGGATCCTCCGGTGGAGCCGGGTCAGGACCGGACTCGGCTCGATGCCGAACTCCCTGGCCATGCGCTGCCGTACGTCGTCGTAGTGGGCCAGCGCCTCGGCGTGGCGGCCGCAATGGACCAGCGCGGTCATCCTGGCGACCCCGAGCCGTTCCCGGAAGGGGTTTTCGGCGACCAGTTCGTCGATGGTGTCGAGGATTTCCGCGTGGTTCCCGAGTGCGGACTGGATCTCCGCCCAGTCCTCATAGACCGCCAGATATCTGGCATCGAGCCGGGACGTCTCCCGCACGATGCGGGAATGAGCAGAGAATTCCGGGAGCGCCGGCCCCCGCCAACATCGCAGCGCGGCACCGAGAAGGCGCGCCGCGGCCTCCTTGTCGTCCTGGCGGCGCAATCGGCGCCCACTCGCGGTGAACGCCTCGAATCTCAGCAGATCCAGTTCCTCCGGGGCGGCGTCCACCACGTAGCCGGGGGAGGACCAGCGGATGCGGCCGCCGATGGCCTTGCGCAGCGCCGCGACGTAGACCTGAAGGTTCTTGCGGGCGGTGCGTGGCGGGTCCGCGTGCCACAAGGTGTCGGTGAGCTGTTCGGTGGACACCACGGAGTTGGCATTGCACAGAAGGGAGGCCAGCAGTAATCGCTGTTTGGGCGGCCCCGGATCCACAGGGTGGTCGCCCACGGTGACGGTCAGCCGCCCGAGGATTCCGAAACTGACGGGCGGTTTCCGGTCATGGTCCGGTCCCTGATGCATCGTGCGCCCCCCTGGAGATGACGGTGCTTGCCCCCCGGCTTTTCCGTAGCCGCGGTGCGGGGGCATGTCAAGAACGCGAGTGCGATTCGCGCGGCCGGCGGGGCGACGCGTGCTCGATACATGGAGACCAACTGCCCGCATACCGCTTCCAAACCGGGGCTTCCTAGCGTGGCGGACAAGCCGTCGGAAGACCTCCGACGGCGCCACGGAGGGGAGACGGACCATGGCCAACGACGACGTCGCCGCGCACGGCGAGGAAGAGCGGCCCGACGACGTGATCGCCCACAGCGCGGGCACACCCGCGGCCCGGGGCGACTGCGGCATCCAGCTCGGCAACACCCCGGACGACGAGGACACGGACGTCGTCGCGCACAGCGCCGAGGAGCGCGAGGGGGACTACCAGCCCTGCGGCGTCCAGCTCGGCGTCACCGGGGACGAGGACGACGTCGTCGCCCACAGCGACCGGGAGGACGAGGGCTTCGAGCCCTGCGGCGTCCAGCTCGGCAGCACCTGAGCAACGACCCGGCCGGACCGGCCGTTCCCGAGCAACCATCCGGCCGGACCGGCCGTTCCTGAGCCCGACCCGGCCGGACCGGCCGTCCGCCGGCCCGCGCGGCCGCGCCACGTGCCCGCGCGGGCCGGTCCTCCTCCCGCCCTTCCGCCGTCTGGAGAGACATGATCGGCACCCGCCTGGACGAGGTCGACGCCCCACGGCTGATCAGCAGCGCCCACGGGTGGTGGTTCATCGGCAACCGGACCTGGACGCTGCTCCGGCCCGGGCACGTCGCCCCGGACGGGACGGTGCGGGCCGACATCGACGCGTTCCTCCGTACCAAGGGCGCCTACCGTCCGCGCCTCGCGACCTCGTACTCCCTGACGGTGCTCACGAGCACGGCCTGCAACCTCGGCTGCGGGTACTGCTTCCAGAACACCGACCTCGACCGGAGCGGCGGCCACCGCCCGCCGCGCATCGGCCGCGAACGGCTCACCTCCGAGATCGTCGACCGGATCGTCGGCTTCACCGCCGCACGCATGGCCGAGGCCGGTCTCGACCGGCTCTACCTGTTGCTCTTCGGCGGCGAGCCGCTGCTCAACCGGCGCGGCTGCCTCGAACTGCTGCGCAGGACGGGGGAGATCGGGCTGTCCTTCGCGACCATGACGACCAACGGGGTGCTGCTCACCCCCGACCTCGCCCGTCGGCTGGAGGCGGCCGGGCTGCGCGGGGCGCAGATCACCTTCGACGGCAGCCGCGAGGACCACGACCGGATCCGCGTCACCCATGCGGGCGGCGGCACCTTCGACGCCATCGTCCGCAATCTTGCCCGTGTCACCGAGGCCACCGGGCTCCGCTGGAACCTCAGGATCAACGTCTCGCACCACAACTTCGACCGCATCGGCGAGCTGTTCGACCAACTCGGCACCCGCATCGACCCCGCGCGCTGCACCATGACCTTCGCCTGGGTGGGCGACGCCGGCTTCGGCTACGGCAACGACCTGCGCCACGCCGACGAGGTCTGCGAGGGCTTCGTGGCCTGGCACATCGCCGCACTGGAGGCAGGATTCGAAGTGGCACGCCCCGGCATGCGGACGACCTGCCAGATCTGCTCCGCACCGGGCGGCCGGACGGGCGCGGTCGTCAACGCGGACGGCACCCTCTACAGCAGCTGGCAGTCCGCCGGGAAGCACGGCTTCGCCGTCGGCACCGTCGACGACGGCTACCTCGACGTCGACCGGGTCCGGGACCGCTGGGTGACCTGCGGGTACGAGTACGAGCAAGCGGACCCGAAGACGACGGCCGCGTTCCAGGACCGCGTCGACGGCCGGGTCCTGGACTACCTGTACACCTCGGGCCGCCTGTGAGCCCGCGCCCGCCGGCCCCCGGGATCCTGCGCCGCAACCGCGCCTACCGGCTGGCGTTCCTGGCCGACCTGACCTCGGGCCTGGGCACCGGCATCTCCGCCATCGCCTTCCCCCTCCTCGTGCTCGGGATCGGCGGCGGCGCCGCGCGGGCCGGCTCCGTGGCCACGGTCTCGCTGGTGACGCGGCTCCTCTTCCGGCTGCCCGCGGGCCATCTGGTGGACCGGTGGCGGCCGCGTACGGTCATGGTGAGCACGGACCTGGTGCGGCTCGTCCTGATCGGCAGCATTCCGGCGGCCGGTGCGCTGGGCGCGCTGACCTATCCGCACCTCCTGCTCGTCGCCGCCGGCGAGGGGCTGGCCACCGCGCTCTTCGGCCCCGCCGCGATCAGCCTGACGCGGGACGTCGTCGCCGAGGAGGAGCTCGCGGACGCCCTCGGCCTGGGCCAGGCCGTCCAGGCCGTCACCGCCCTGGTCGGACCGGCGACGGGCGGCGCCCTGTACGCCGCGGACCGGATGCTGCCCTTCGTGTGGGACGCCGCGTCGTACCTGCTCTCCGCCGTGCTGCTGGGCCTGATCACGGCGGGCGCCGCGGGGACGGACCGCACCGGGAACCGGACCCCGCGCGAGGGCGACGGGATCACCGCCGGCATCCGTTGGCTGGTCGGCCAGCGGACCCTCTTCACGATCATGCTCTACGGCAGCATCGTCAACCTCGTCTGCGCCGCCATGGACGTCATGGTCGTGGCCGTCCTCCGCTCGCACGGCGAATCCGGCAACCGGACCGGGCTCATCCTGTCCTGCGCCGGGGTGGGGGCCGTCGCGGGCGCCCTGCTCGCCCCACGCCTGGTGAAAGCCCTGAGCGTACGGACGATCCTCCTCGGCATCGGCACGGTGTGGACGACCGTCCCGGCGGTCTTCGCGGCGGTGTACTCCCCCTTGCTCACCGGCGCGCTGCTCACGGTGCTGATGACCCTCTCGCCCGCGGCCGGCGTGGCGATCGGCCGGGCGCTGTACTCCTGCACCCCCCGTCGGCTCGTCGGCCGGGTCAGCGCCGCCACCAGCGTCCTGCTGATGGGGCTGGCGGCGCTGGGCCCCGTCACGGCCGGCGCGCTCTTCGACGCCTTCGGCGGCCGGGGCGCCTGGTGGTGCATGGCCGCCACCATGGCGGTGGCCACGGCGGCCGGTTGGCTTCCCCTGCGCGCGGCCCGGGACCTGACGGCACCCGCACCCGACGCCGAGGACGCGGCGGACACGCAGGACGCGGCGGCCACGGAGGACACGCAGGACGCGGCGGCCACGGAGGACACGACGAGCGGGGACGACCCGGATCGCGCGGGACGGCCCGGGCCCGGAGCCGCCGCCCCGCCCGGCAACCGGCGCGCCGGCCCCTCGACCGCGTGACCCCGGGAGGACGACCATGCACCTGGCCGACATCATGGCGGCCCGCCCCGTGCCGGCCGGCGGAGTGCTGGTCGCCCTGACGGCACGCTGCCCGCTGCACTGCGCCCACTGCTCCACGGCCTCGACCATGGCCGGCGGCCACGCCGACGCGGCCGTCCTGCGCCGCTTCTTCGCCGGCTTCACCACCGACGACCACCCCGGCATCGCCCTCTTCACCGGCGGCGAACCCCTGCTGCGCCCCGCGCTGCTCACCGAACTGGCCACCGCCGCCCGCGCCGTCGGGACCCGTACCGCCGTGCTCACCGGCGGCTTCTTCGCCCGGCACGGCACCGTCCCGGCCGCGGTCCTGGCGGTCGCCGAGGCCGTCGACCACTTCTCCCTGAGCATCGACGCCTTCCACGAACGGGAGGTCCCGCGCCGCGCCGTCCTCGGTGCGCTGCGCCTGCTGCTGGACCGGGCGGTCGACGTCAGCCTCCACATCGTCGGCGACGGTCCGGCCGACCCGTACCTCGCCGACGTCACCGCCGACGTCCTGCGGGCCTTCGGCGATGCGGTCCCCATGCTCGTCGGCGAAATCCGCCCCGCGGGCCGGGCCGCGGCATGGGCCGCCCGCCCCGCCGCCGCCGACACCGGCGAGCCCTGCGCCATGGCCGCCTGGCCGGTGCTGACCGTCGACGGCACCATCACCGCCTGCTGCAACCAGGACGTCGTCGACGGCCCCGCCCGGCCCGCCCACCTCCGGCTCGGCTCCGCCGCCACGGACGACTGGGCCGCCGTACGGGAGCGGGCGACGGGATCCCCCGTCCTGCGGACCATCCGCTCGCTCGGCCCCCCGGCCGGCCCCCGGGACACGTGCGCCAACTGCCGCGCGCTCGGCGAGAATCCCGATGCGCTGCGCCGGGCGCACACCACCGGGGAGGGGCCCGTCGGCGCCCTGCTCGACTGGGAAGCCACCCGCCGCAGGGTCGCGGCGGGCCCGGTGGCCCTGGCCCGCCGCTACGGATGCCCGCCGTACGCCGGGCTCGTCGCCCCCCGGACCCCGCCGGTCGAGGGGCGGTCGCCGTGACGGCGGGGCCGGACCACGGCGTCCGCCTCCGGCACGTCCTGGGCCTCGCCGGGCCCGCCCTGGAGCGGTCGACCGCGGCGCTGTGGAGCCGGCCCGGGCTGGAGCGCCGCTACCCGGCCTACCTGACGGCGATGCACGAGATCGTCCGGGCCTCCGTACCGCTGATGGAGACCGCCGCCCTGCACTGCGACCGCACGTCCGGATCGCTGCGGGCCTATCTGCGCCACCACGCCCGGGAGGAGCGCGGCCACGACGCCTGGCTGCTGGAGGATCTGGCGGCCGCCGGCGAGGACCCGTACGCCCCCGGGCGCACCCCGCCCCGGCCCCTGGTCGCGGCCCTCGTCGGCGCCCAGTACTACTGGATCCGCCACTACCACCCCGCCTGCCTCCTCGGTTACATCGCCGCCCTGGAGTCCAACGCGCCCGCGCCACTCCTGGCCGGCAGGCTCGCGGCGGCCACCGCGCTGCCGGACGCCGCCTTCCGCACGCTGCGCCATCACGCGCACGCCGACACCGGCCACAGCGCGGCCGTGTTCGACCTCCTGGACCGGCTGCGGCTGACGCCACCACAGGTGCACGCGGTCACGCTGAGCGCCCTGCACACCGTCGCCGCCTTGACGGACCTCTTCGACACCCTGGGAGCCATCGCATGAACGACGACACGAACGACGACACGAACGAGCTCACGGGCGACGACACATGGGACGCGCTCGGCGCGCTGGAGGCGGCGGGCTTTCCCGTCACCGCCTTCACCGACGAGCAACGGGAGGTCTTCGCCCGGCTCACGGCCGGCGAGGTAACGCTGCTGGCGGATCTCCGGAGCCGGCTCGACGCCGTGGAACCCGAGGTCCAGGCGCACAACGTCATCGCCGGCGCCGCCCTCTTCTGACCGCACGCCACACCCGTCACCGGCCCCCAGGAAGGCAGGCACCGCCCCATGCAGTGCACCGGTTGCGGCACCGCCCTTCCCGGCGGTGCGCGGTTCTGCCCGGCCTGCGGCAACCCGTCGCCCCCCGGCGACCACGCCCCCGCCGCGCCGGCCGAGACGCGCAAGGTCGTCACCGTCGTCTTCTGCGACCTGGTGGGCTCGACCGCGCTGTCCGGACGGCTCGACCCGGAGATCCTCCGGCATGTGACGCTGCGCTACTTCACGCTGATGCGGCAGCGGATCGAGGAGTACGGCGGGACGGTGGAGAAGTTCATCGGGGACGCCGTCATGGCGGTCTTCGGCGTCCCCACGCTCCATGAGGACGACGCCCGGCGGGCCGCGGCCGCCGCCCTCGGCATGCTCGACGCCCTCGACGGCTACAACCAGGAGCTCGCCGCCACCTACGGCGTCCGGCTGGACGTCCGTATCGGGGTCAACACCGGCGAGGTGGTCGCCACCACGGACGCCTCCGTGCGGCAGGCGCTGGTCTCGGGCGAGGTGGTCAACGTCGCGGCCCGGCTTGAGCAGCACGCCCCCGCCGGGTCCGTCCTCATCGGAGCCGCCACCCGGGAGGCGGCCGGCGGCTCCGTCGTCGTCGAGCCCACCGGGCCGCTGCGGCTGAAGGGGAAGGACGGGGAGACCACCGCCTACCGGCTGCTCGCGGTCCGTCCGGACGATCCGGAGCTGGTACGGCGGTTCGACGTGCCGTTCATCGGCCGGGAGGCCGAACTGGCCGCGCTGCGCGGGATCACCGACCGGGTGGCGCGCGAGGCCGCCGCCCGGGTGGCGCTGATCAGCGGCGAAGCCGGCATCGGCAAGACCCGGCTGGTCCGGCAGTGGCTCGGCGGTCCCGGCGGCGGCCCGGACGCCCGCCACGGCAGCGGACGCTGCCACCCCTTCCGGCACCGGGGATCGCTGAGCCCGCTGGCCGACGCCCTGCGGCAGCTGCTCGACAGGCCGGACGTCCGCCGGACGGTGACCTCCTCCCCGGAGGCCGCCCCGGCCCTGCCGGTCCTCGACCGCGGCCTGCTCGCCGACGGCATGCCGGCCCCGTCCCTCGGCGACGCCTGCGCGGCCGTCGTCCGCGTCCTGCGGGCGGCGGCCCGCGACGGCACCCGGGTGCTGGTCCTCGACGACTGCCAATGGGCCGACCCGGCACTGCCGGACGTCGTCGACCGGATCGCGGCGGCGCTCTCGGACTCACCGGTGCTGTTCGTGTGCGCCGGCCGACCGGAACTGCTGGAGAAGCGGTGGGGCGGGCCCGGGGAGTCCCCCGACCGTGTCGTCGTCCCCCCGCTCACCCCTCACCAGTCCACCCTGCTGGCAGCCCGGCTCGGCGCGTCCGCACCGGTGGACCCCGGCGCGGCCGGGCGGGCGGTCGAGCGTGCGGAGGGCAACCCCTTCGTCCTGGAGCAGCTCCTCGCGGTCATCGCCGAGAACGGTGCCGGAGCCCGGCTGCCGCTCACCGTCCACGCCCTGCTGACCGCACGGATCGACGCCCTGCCGCGGGCCACCCGTGGCACGCTCGACCGGGCGGCGGTCGCCGGCCGCGACTTCGACGCGGCGACGCTGGCCGAGCTGGCCGCCCGGTCGGACGACCCCGCGGCCGTCGTGCCCGAGGCGCTGGAGGCCCTGACCCGGCGGCGACTGGTGGAACCACTGCCCGGCCGGGCGGGCGCCCACCGCTTCACCAGCGCACTCGTCCACGAGGTCACCTACGGGGCGGTGCCCAAGCTCGTCCGGTCCGCGACCCACGAACTGCTCGCCCGCGTCCTTGAGGAACGCGGCGCCGGCGACGCGGTGACCGGCGGTCACCTGGAACGGGCCCACCGGTTGCGCGCCGGCCTCGGCCTGTCCGACGAGCACGCCGAGGCCGTCCGGCGGTCGGCCGCGCGGCGGCTGACCGCCGCCGGCGACACCGCCCTCGCCCGCGCCGACCTGTCCTGGGCCGCCGACCTGCTGCGCCGGGCCACCGAACTCGCCCGCCCCGAGGAGGAGCCGTGGGCGGTGGGCGCCGAACGCCTGGGCGAGG
The DNA here is from genome assembly GCF_020328095.1 of Streptomyces sichuanensis. Lineage (NCBI taxonomy): Bacteria > Bacillati > Actinomycetota > Actinomycetes > Kitasatosporales > Streptomycetaceae > Streptomyces > Streptomyces sichuanensis. The sequence continues at coordinate 26,442 of NZ_JAIXMK010000013.1, read as the reverse complement.
CCCTCGCGCTGCTCGGCCGGACGGCCGAGGCCGCCGACCTGCTGCGTCGGGCCCTGCGCGCCGCCGAACGGGCGCGGGACGACCGCACCGCCGCCCACGCCCGGATGCAACTGGCCGCCCTGGAACCGGGCACGGACATGGCCGCGGCGGCCGCGGCCGCCCGTGAGGCGATGCCGGTCTTCCGCGCCCGCACCGACGACCTGGGCCTGGCCAGGGCCCATCTGCGGCTCGCCCAGGAGCGGCAGGTCCTGGGCCTGCACGGTACGGCCCGGGACCTGCTCGCCGTGTCTCTGCGGCACGCCGAACGCGCCGGCGCCGAGCGGGAACGGGCCATGGCCCTCGGCGCGACGGGGGTCTCCCTGTGGCTCGGGCCGGAACCCGCGGAGCAGGGCATCGCACAGTGCTCCGCGCTGCTGGCCGGGCAGGGACCGGACCGGGGCAGCGTCCGCCTCACCCTGAACTGTCCGCTCGCCGTCCTGCTCGCCCTGCGTTGCCGCTTCGACGAGGCCCGCGCCTGCCTGGACACGGCCCGCGGCCTCGCCCGCGACCTGGGCTACGCGGAGTCGGAGCTCTTCCTGCCGATCTTCGCCGCCGAGGTCGAGGCCCTGGCGGGGCGCTACGAGGCCGCCGAGCGGCTGCTGCGGCGGGCCGTCGGCGCGTGCCGCCGGGCGGGCGACAGCGCGCTGCTCGCCCGGGCCTCCCGGGCCCTGGCCCGGGTGCTCCTGGAGCGGGGACGTCCCGATGAGGCGCGGCGGTTCGCGGAGGGCACCGGCCCCGCCCCGGCACCGTCCGAGGCCGCCGACCTCGCCGGGATACGGGCCCGCCTCGCCGCCGGCGGGGACCGGGAGGCGGCGCTGTCCGCGGCCCGGCGGGCGGAGGCCGAGGCCCGGCGGACCGACTCGCCCGTCGTCCGTGCCGTCGCGGCCCTCGACCTGGCCGAGACCCACCTGCTGCTGTCCGCGCCGGACCGGGCGGCGCGTGCCGCGCGCGTCGCGCGGCGTCACTTCACTGCCAAGGGCCATCTGCCCGGGGTGGGCGTGGTCCGGGAACTGCTGCGCGAGGGGAGGCCCGCATGAGCCGTCCCGACCCGCCGTCCGCCGACCGCCCACCGTTCCCGGCGGCGCTGAGCTGGGGGCTGCGCGGCCGCGACGCCGCGGACATCACCGTGACCACCAGCTGGGACCGGGCACCCACCCCCGCGTGGCTGTGGGGCGGCTCGCGCGGCAGAGGCGCCCGCGTGTGCGTCGTCGACAGCGGGGTGGAGCGCGACCACCCCCTGGTCGGTCCCGTCGACGGCGCGTACGTCGTGGTCGCCGACGGCGACGGACACGCGGTCGAGGAGACGGACACCGGCGACGTGTGCGGCCACGGCACCGCGTGCGCCGGCGTGATCCGCGAAGTCGCCCCGGAATGCGAGCTGTACAGCGTGCGGGTCCTCGGGGAGAGCTTCTCCGGATCGGGGCGGGCGCTGCTGGCCGGGCTGCGCTGGGCGGTCCGGCAGGGATTCGACGTGATCAACATGAGCCTGTCGACGACCCGCCGGCAGTTCGCCGACGAACTCCGCGAGCTCGCCGACGAGGCGTTCTTCCGCCGGACGGCCCTCGTGGCATCGGCCCACAACTCCCCGGTGGAGAGCTTCCCCTGGCGCTTCTCCTCGGTCATCTCCGTGGGCAGCCACGACCGCGAGGACCCGTCGCTGGTGCTGTACAACCCCCGGCCGCCGGTGGAGTTCTTCGCCCACGGCCAGAACGTCACGGTGGCCTGGCCCGGCGGCGGCACGATTCAGAGCACCGGCAACAGCTTCGCCACGCCGCGGGTCTCCGGGCTCTGCGCCCTCGTGCTCGCCCGGCACCCGGGCATGACCGTCTTCCAGCTGAAGACCGCTCTCCACCTGACCGCTCGCAACGTCCGCCTCCCGGGAGGCGCGGGAAACGAGGTGCGCAGTGCCGCAGGACGACAACCAGAGGGCTGAGGCGGCGACGTCCGCGGCGCGACCGGCCGACGACCGGAGCGGACGACTGCTGCAGTCGGTCGTGGACGTGGCCCGGGCGATCTTCGGGGCCGCGGCGAGCTCCATCTTCCTGCTGGACGAGGCGTCGGGGGAGCTGGTCTTCGAGGCGGTGTCGGGCGAGGGCGAGGAGTTCCTGGTGGGGACGCGGTTCCCGGCCGACCGGGGCATCGCGGGCTGGGTGGTCACCTCGGGGGAGGCCGTGGTGGCCGACGACCTGGCGGGCAGCCGCACCTTCGCCCGCGACCTGGCCGAGTCGACCCGCTACGTGCCCGACTCCCTGATGGCGGCACCCCTCGTGGAGGACGGGGCCGTGCTCGGCGTCCTGGAGGTCCTCGACCCCTCGCCCCGGGTGCGGTCCAGCCTGAGCGAGCTCGACCTCCTCTCCCTTTTCGCCGGGCAGGCCGCCACCGCCCTCGGCGTCGTGCGCGACCGCCGCCGGGAGGCCGCCCCACGGGAGGAGCCGGGCCCGCTGGACGCCCAGGGTGCCGAGATCGGCGTACAACTCGTCGAGGCATTCAAGGAGTTCCTGCGGGAGAGGACGAACACGCTCAACTGAAACGCCCGGCGGAGTTCGGTGACGTTGCCTCCTGCTCGCCACCGGTCCCGCGCTGTCCGCACATCCGGGCAGCGGTCTTTCCGGCACCCGTAAGGCCGGCTGCCTCCCGTTGAACATCTGGGTCGCGAGCTCGGTTACATTCCCTTCATGACAAGCCGATCGCCGGGTGACCACAGTCGTGACACTGCTGTGGTCGTTGCCCACGAGATCTACGGTGTCAACGACCACATCATCGGCGTTGCCAGCATGCTTCGCTCCTACCGGTGCGATGTCTTCACGCCCAGTTTTCTGCCGTCGGGCCTGGTGTATCCCCGGGAGGACGAGCGCCAGGCATACCGGGAATTCATGCGGGATCCTGGCGTGATGAGCATGAGCCGATCGCTCGTGCAGTTCGCCGGGAGCCTGCGCGAGCGTTATGGCAGAGTGCTCTGCATCGGCTTCAGCGTCGGAGCCACCAGCGCATGGCTCGCTTCCGGGACAGGCGCAGTCGACAAGACTGTCTGCTTCTACGGATCTCGTATCCGTGACCACCTGGATGTCCAGCCGGCCGCGCCGTGCCTTGTGGTCTTCGCCGAGCAGGAGCCCAGCTTCTCGGCACCGGCAGTCGCAGAGAAGCTGGCAGGCCGAAGAGATGTGGTGACGGAGATCTACCCGTCCCGCCATGGCTTCTGCGATCCCGGGAGCCCCCATTATTCCGCCGAGCACGGCCCTCAGGCGTGGGAATCGGCGATCCGGTTCCTGGGGCTGTCCCGGTGACAGTGAGAGTTCTCTGACCGACGAAGCCCAGCCGGTGCGACACCGATCCGTCCGCTTTCCCGCTTGTGCAGTCCCGGTTCCACGGGAACGCTGTTGGCCCTCACCCCTGGCATATGCATGCCTTCAAGGAGGGAACAGTCATGCCCTTCAGACACACCGCCGCCGGCGCGCTCGTCGCCGGTCTCGTACTCGTAGCCGCGCCCACATCCCCGGCCGCGACCGCCGCGGCTCTCCCGCCCGGCTGCACCAGCAGCGCCTTGCCGGCCGGCGGTGTCCACCTCGTGTGCACCCAGGGCGTCCCCGCCGGTACGACCCTCAGCGGAACCGACCAGGCGGACATCATCGAGGTCAGGGGCGACGACGACGTCAGCGGTCACCTGGCCGGCGTGGTCAACGGCCTCGGCGGGGACGACGTCGTCATCGTCGACAAGATCCTCTCCAGCGGCAGCGGAGGAAATGTCCGCGGGTCCATCGACGGCGGTGACGGCGACGACAAGGTCACCGTGACCGGCATGGACCCGTTCAGCGTCCAGGGACCCATCCACGGCGGTGCGGGCAACGACACCATCACCACCGGTGCGGTGTCGTACCTGGGGGACATCGACGGTGGTGCCGGGAACGATGTGATCACCACCGGCGACGTGTACAGCAGCTCGGTCAACGGCGGTGACGGCAACGACGTCCTCCGCCTCGCCGCCTTCCGCGTACCCGGATACGACAAGGCGAGCCGTCTCGACGGCGGAGCCGGCAACGACACCATCACGGTCGGAAAGCTGGCCGGCCCCCTCCATGGTGGCCCCGGTGCGGACAAGATCACCGTGGACGGGACGACCCCCATAGAATCCCGCCTGCCCAAGCCCGCCACTGTCGACGGGGACCAAGGCGACGACGTCATCCGCGTCGGGGCGATCGGCACCGGCGACAGGGCGCGCGCCACCTACGTCAGCGGGGGCGCCGGAGCCGACCTCATCGAGGTGCCGTCCGCCGGGCAGGACGGATACGCCACGGTCTCCGGGGACGACGACGATGACGTCATTCAGGGACCGGGCGCCACGCCGGTCGTCCTCGGCCCGTACGGGACCGTCGACGGCGGCGGGGGCGACAACACCTGCCGCACCGACAACACCGCGGGCGGCACGGTCACCCACTGCCGGACCTAGCGCCGCGGGCCCGGGGCCGTACCGGGCGGCCGGTCCCAGCAGTTGCTCCTCGGGTCGAGTGCGTTCCCCATGCTGGTGCCGGGACGGCGCTGCCGTCCCGGCATTTCTCGCAGTGATGACTTACCTCAGCAGTGGCCCCACGTGAAGGTGCTGGGCCAGCCGGGGCACGGCGAACTCCAACTGACGGTGCTGATCAGCGCTTCGGAAGCCTCGCCCACCTGCACGGAGGGAAGCTCCTGCATGTCCAAAATCTGGTTCATTTGCCCCTCTTTTCGATCGGATTGTCCACCAGGCGGTTTCCGCCTGGCTCCCGGCCGTGCCCGTCCCTGAGGTGGGGGGTGGCCAAGTCTTTGTCGCCGCGCCGTTCGGGCGGCAGGAAGGGCAGCCCCGGCTCACCGCGCAGAGCGGTGTGCACGGCCAGGAGGACGCCCGCCGTTCCTGTGGCCAGATCCATCGACAGACGCAACGACTGGTTGCCGCGAAAGGCTATGTGGCCCAGGTAGGGCAGCGCGTGGAGACGCAGAGTCGACAGGATGTGGTCGATGCGATCCTGGATCCGCTGACTCGGTTGTGCTGCACGCCTGTTGCACAGATAGAGCAGAATCCCCGTGCTGCCGAAGGACACCGTCGGCATGCCGTAGTGCTCGTAGCAGGCAGCCCGCTCGATGGCACGGTCTGCCTCCATCAGGTCCGGCGCCTGGGCATGCCGCAGGTACTCGGTGAGCACGATACCGACGCCCACCCCGCCGATGTGCAGGTAGGGCAGGGTCCGCCATCCTTCGTCGGCCTCCAGGGCGCCGTGCCGGGTCAGGGTGCAGTCACGCAGGTCGCGTCGCAGGGCCGCGGCGGCCCGCTCCAGGAATTCGGGCCGTCCACTGGCCTCGTGGAGTCGGATCCAGAACAGGGCAGGCCCGGACCAACCGTGCATCAGCCCGGGGCGTCCGCGGGGCGCGTCCGGCGCGCTCGCATCGCCCAGACGGTCGTACAGAAGCGACTCCATGGCGAGCACGCTGTCCCACAGCTCCGCGTCCTGCTCCTCACGTGCGGCATCGAGCAGCGTCAAGCCTGCGCCCGCGATGCCCTCGAAGAGGTCGAACCCCTGGCTTTCGACGTCGCAACGGCTTGCTTGCCGCAACACAGTTGTCGCGTGGTCGTCGTACCCCAGGGTGCGCAGGGCAAAGGCGATGCCGTGGAAGCCGTTGTAGAGGCCCGGCCGGGGCTGTGCCCCCATGACCCGGCCGAGCAGCCACTGCTCGTGACGCGGTCGACGTTCCTGACCGGTTGCGGCCAGGACGTGGAGGACGCCCGCCGCGCCGTAGGCCATGCAGAGTCCGTCGCCGCTCAGGAACTGCTCGATGTCCCCCGGGAACAGCCGGTCAGGGCGCTCCGGCGTGGCGCTGGCCACTACGGCCTGGCCCATGGAGTGCATCACGTCGTCCCACGTCGGGCAGGCGCCCCCGCCCAGGAACTGGCGGGTGGTCTCGGTGGCCACACGCGTCAGCGCCGCTGTCGGCCGACTGAGGACCCGCTCGCCGTCGGCCCCCGGGAGAACGCGCGGCGCAGCACTCGCGTGACCCGTGGGTGACGTGGGGGAGGCCCACCCCATGCCGGCCAGGATGGACAGGACGAAGTCGTCGTCGAGTCCGTAGCGGCGCGCGGCGTACTCGGCGAGCTGAACAGCCTTGCCCGGTTCGTACTCGACCAGCATCGTGTGCGGGAGGAAGAGGTCCAGCTTCACCGCGGCAAGTGCCCAGGCGTCCGCGTCGCGCCCGGTGACGCCCACCGGTGCACGAAACCCCGGAGAGCCGTGGAGGGCCACGTGAGCCGGATCGTCCAGACCACTGAACTCGAAGTCCACGAAGACCGGTTCGTCACCGCGCATGACGATGTTCTTGGGGTGGAGGTCTCCCACCACCACGCCGCGCTCATGAATGCGCTTCAGGGTCCGCTCCAGGCGCTCGGCCACGCCCAGTGCCCAGGAGACGTACTCCGCGGTGACGTCGTAGCCCGCTCCCTCGGGCCTCAAGAGCGGTGTGCGCTTCATGGCGGCCCTTTTCAGATCCAGGCCGTCGATCTTTTCCATGGCGAGGAAGTGGTGATCCCACGCCGAGAAGTATCCGTACGACTCGGGTACGCCCGGCAGACCTGCAAGTCGGTTGAGAACCTCGGCCTCATGGCGCAACCGCGTCACAGCGTCCTGGTCGGCGCTGTCCAGGCCGGCGAAGGGACGGGCTTCCTTCAGCACCACGACGGTACCGCTGTCCAGGGTCTCTGCGGCGTACACACCGCCACCGTTCGAGAAGTGCAGCGCGTGTAAGGGCCGGTAGGGAAACCTGATGTCACTGGCGCGGTTGCTCTCCACCTGTTCCTGGAGGAACTGCGGCATCTGGACCCACGGTGGCAGCTGGAACACCGGCCTGCGCACATCAGGAACGAGCTGCCCTCGCTCGTTCTCCAGCGCGGGCACCTTCTCCCCCTTCTCGTCCCGGCAGAACCGGGGAGTGAACGCCCCGTACCGGACGTAGAGGGGTCCCGCCCGCCAGCGAAGGTCACTGAGGATATGAGGACCGCCCTGTCCGGAGAGCAGCTGATCGAGTTCGAGCAGCGTGCGGTGCAACTGTCCGGTGCCGCGAGGGTAGATGGTGATGAACTTTCCGCTGGAGCCGCGGTCCGCGTACTTCGCGTTCGCCTTTCTCAGGGATTCCATGCTGCGGAGGAACTTGAAGGGCAGCTCGTGGGCGCGGCAGTACTCCCACACCAGATCGAGAACCTTTCCGGCGTTCCCCGGATGTGCGGAAACGTGCACCTTCCAGCCTTGCTGCGGAAGTATCGAACCCTTGGGGCGGCGGTGGATCCAAGGCTTGGAGGCCTGCTGCTCCCAGGCAGCCGGCGGCAGGGTGCTGAGAAGCGGGAAGCCGGGCTGGCCACTCTCGTCCTGCGCGTCGTAGAAGTCCTTCCCCGGCACGCAGAATTCCACGTATCGCAAATCAAGAGGCATCCTCTGCCGCTTCCTTCCGGGATTCGCTGCTGAGCGACTGTGTCACACACTTTGTCTGCGCTCACAAGCGACGGCAAGAGTGGGGCCTGTTCGCGAACGTTCACGAACGCGGAGGAATCCCTTCTGGCTGCGAGCGAAGCGTACCCGTTCGGGGGAAACGGAATCTGCTCTGCGATGAATCACCGTTCTTGCTCAGATCCAGAGGAGGTTTCGACGCCAGCTGCGTTCGTCGCCCAACTCTGCTGCCCGAAGGCGTGATAGGGGGTGAGGCGGCGGCTGCTCGGGCTGTTGTTCAGGCGATTGCAGTACGGTTCGGTGACGAGGCTGGCCCCAGGAGGGGCCTCACAGGCCGAGACGCAAGAGACGACCTGGGCGCCCTCCCGGTAGCCGCCATGGTCTGGGCACCAGCCGGCTGTCTTCCGGGGCGGCACCGGTGCTGACGGGCCCCGTCGCCCGGAGCGGCAGGGCGGGGGCTGGCCCGCGCGGGTCCCGGTCAGCCGCGGGCGAGCCGGGGGAGGAGGGCTTCGGCGTTGCCGCGGTTGACGGCGTGCAGCTCTGCGGCTGCCCAGTGCGGGTAGTTGTCCAGTGCCAGGTCGAAGCCGGTGCCCCAGTCCTCGGGGACCATGGGGAAGTCGCTGCCGTAGAGCACGTGCCCGGGGGCCGCGAAGGCGAGGAGCGAGGGCAGGGTGGCCGGGCCCGCCGCGAAGGCGGTGTCGAAGTAGAAGCGCCGCAGGTCGGTCAGGACGCCCTCGGGCGTGGTGCCGGGCTGTAGGTGCCCGGCGCAGGAGAACCGGTGGGCGGCGTACGGCAGGAAGCCGCCGGCGTGGGGCAGGATCATCCGGATATGCGGATACCGGCGCGGAACACCGCTGAGGACCAGGTGCAGGGCGGTTCGGGTGGTGTCGTACGGGAAGTCCACCAGTGGGCCGGGCAGATCCGGGAGCGTGGCACCGGGCGGTGCGGTGGGGTGGATCAGGACGACCGTGGCACGGGCGTCCAGCTCGGTCCACAGCGGCTCGAACGCGGAGTCGCCGAGATAACGGCCATGGGCGTTGCTGAGCACCATCACGCCGTCGGCGTTCAGTTCGTCCAGGGCGTGCGCGGCCTCGGCGAGCGCTCCCTCCACGTCCGGCAGGGGGAGGACGGCGAAGTGCCCGAACCGGTCGGGCCGGTCCTTGACCAGTTCCGCCGTGTACTCGTTGACCCTACGGGCCGTGGCGCGGGCCCCCTCCTGGTTGTCAGGCGCCCCGACCGGGGCGGCGTACGACAGCACGCCAGTGGCGATCGACCGGCGGTCCATCATCGCGATCGCGCTCCGCTCGTCCCAGGCCGGCGCGGGCCAGCCGAAGGCCGCGGCACGGCCGGACATGGCCCGGCGCAGCTCCGGCGGGATCAGGTGCTGGTGGACATCGATGCGTGCGGGATCCGTCATGCCTTCCGAACCTCCTCGAACCCCCGCCCCCGGTCCGGCGACGACCACCGGAGGACGACCCGTACCCATCAGACGCGACGGCGGCACGGAACGGGCCCACTGGGCACCGGACCCGGGCGGCCCGGCCCCGTAGACCACTCGGGCGGCCCAGTCGACGGCCCCGCCTCGTTCCTTGCGCTCCATAGGCCGACCCGTAAGTGAACTGATTCCGGCCAGGGCCAGACGGTCAAGGACATCACCGTGCTGATGCAGGTCAGTGAGGACTACGTCCGCGATGTCGTCCGCGCCTTTCAAGGAGCAGGGGCTGGACGCGCTGGACCCGAAACGGAGCGGGGACGCCCCAAGACGATCAGCCACCAGGTGCGCGAGCACATCTGCGGGATCGCCCGGACGCCCCCCCGCCGACTGGAAGACCACCGCGTTCTCCACCTGGAGCCTGAGCAAGCTCACCGATCACCTCGTCAAGCAGAAGGTGACCGCGACCATCGGCCGGCAGGCCCTGCGCCGGATCCTGCGCGCCGGCGAGGTCTCCTGAAAGACGACGGGAAGACCGAGTTCGCAGCCCTGCGCTACTGCGTACTCAACGACACTGACCACCGCCGCCACGACCTACGTCCGCTGGCGCAACCCCCGATGGGCTGTCGCCTCGTCCGTGGCCTTCGCCGGCGGGTGCGCCTTGGTGAGGGTGCAAACGCCGTCCGCACACTGGCGTTCCAGACGGCCGAGGGAGATGGTCTGTGCCAGGCCGACCATCCAGCAGGTAGGGCAGCCGCGGAAGGCGATCAGGGCCAAGGGGGCCGCGAGCAGGGGGGCCGGCCCGGCGACGGGCACCAGGGCGATCGAGCCGACGATCAGGCCGAAGCCGATGGCGCCGCGTGCCAGATGGCGCGGGACGGACTTGCTGGCGAAGTTCTTCCCGGGCGCGGCGGCCTGCGGGGGCTTCACTGTGTAGGCGATGTTCATGGTGTTCACGGTGTTCACGGTCGTGAGACTCCTCCGACGGGTTGGCCGACAGCTTGATCACGCGCCTGACCGGCGGCATGACCGGGTGGTTGGTCTGTCACTGCCAGGGACTGACGCAGTGCTGCGCGTGCTCTGTGCAGCCGCGACTTCATCGCGGCGCTGCTCAGACCGAGCGAGTGGGCGACGGTCTTGCCGGGCAGGCCCTGTACGTCCCGCATGATCAGGACCTGCCGCTGGTCACGGGGAAGGGCGCTGAGCGCGGCCGCGATGCGCTCCGCCTCCAGCCTGTGCAGTACCGCGTCCTCGGCGGACGGTTCCGCAGTCGCCTCCGGTTCGGCTGTCGCCTCGTTACTCCGCGAGACGAGCAGCCGCACCTGCCGGAGGCATTCGTTGCGCACGATCCGGAACATCCATGAGGCAAGCGCGCCACTCGCCCGCAAAGTGCCGATCTTCCGGTACAGGATGATCAGGGCCTCTTGCGCCGCGTCCTCCGCATCCTGCGGTGAGGAACACAGCGATATGGCGAACCTGCGCACATGAGGCTGCGATTCGATGACAACGGCGGTGAGCGAAGTGACGTCGCCGTCCTGAGCGGCCTTGATCAGCCGCTCGTCCGGCCAGGTGAAGCGTTGGTTCATCTGAGACTCCTCCGTGCAAGGCGCCCTGCGGGCAGGTGCTGGTCAGCTTCGGCTCTTGTAGCGCCGCATCAGGTGCCAGCTGCACGCGCCCACGAGCAGGGCTGCGATCACTATGAGGCTGGTGACCATCATGGGTGGTTCCTCCCGGTTCTGCCGGCCCGTCCGGCCGGTACACAGACAAGAGGCGGGCAGATGCGAAAAGGATTCGCCTCCAGCCGAAGTTTCTTTTGAACCCCTCTCTCACGCGGCGCGCGCCGAGTAAGGCCCCAGTGGGCTGCCTTCACCGCCCGCCGGTTCTCCTGCCTCGCGTTCATGCCCGCTGGTCCTCAGCCGGGGAGGGGCGCCGGCTTTCTCTGCGGATGACGCGGATCATGCCTCGGCTGTCGGCCTCGACGACCGCGTGGCGCTGGCAATGGGCCCGTGATCACGGTCGACGTGTGGCCTGTCAGCGGGGCCGATGCCGTCCGGTATCGACCTTGGACGTGGAGGCCGGCGGGGCAGGGCATCCTCAAGGGGGCCGTCTCGGCGACCTCACCGCCCTGAGCCACGACTACGTGTCCGTGCCCGCGGGGACATCCCGCACATCGAATCCAGCCTCACCGTCGTCAGCGGCCGGATCGCTTACGCCGCCGCGGAGTACGCGGGGATGGACGAGGCGCTGCCCCCCGCTCTCGCCCGTTGGAGCCCGGTGGCCCGCTTCGGCGGCTACCAGGCACTCCTCCGCCCGGCAGCTCCGGGACACGTCAGGCGGACCTGCTCGCCGAAGCCGTCGCCGCCTGGGGGCAGCACCTGCGGTGGCGCACCGCCCGCAGCCGGACTGATGTCCGAAGTCTGCCTCGTCATGCCCGCGCTGTCCGCCCTCGTCCAGGGCTACGAGGTCTACGTTGTCGCCGACGCCTCGGCGGGCGTGACGCCGGCCGCCCGCGAGCACGCGTGCAACGGATGACGGCCGTCGGCGCCATACCGGTCACCTGGCTGCAGGTGCTGCTGGAGCTCCAGCGCGACGGGGCCCGCACCGAGACCTACGCCGCCACACTCGACGTGGTCAAGGGACATGGCGGTGCCTACGGGATGGGCGTCGTCTACGCGCAGGCAATGATCGACCCGCACGTGGCCGGATGACCAGCCTCCGGCAGGTGGCCCGGCCCCCGGCCCGCCCGTCGCATGGCGCTCCCGCCCGGGCCAGGCAGTCGAGCGCATCACGAGCACCCCTCCGCCATGTCCGAGGAAGAACTGGTGGACGCCCTCGAATACGCCTCAGCTGCTGATCCGGATGTCGTTGAGGCGGGTGTCGGCAAGGAGCGGGTTCGCGCCGGTAGCGGTGAGAGTGAAGGGGATGGATTGGCTGGCGTCGAGGGTGGTCTGCCCATCAGCAGGGGTGATGGTGACCAGCACGCCCCGGCCCGTGGTGACCGCGGACTCCAGGCGTGCGTTCTCGGCAGTGACAGTGATTCCAGCGGTCTCGGGCGGAAGGTGGAAGGTCAGGCGCCAGTTTGGGAAGGTGCTGCTGGACGAGGGGTTGGCCAGCATCATTCGGGTGGTGGTGATGCCGTTGTCACGGCTCACCGGGCCAGTGTGGAGGACGGGCCCGCTTTCGCCGTCACCCGGTCCGGAGCTGGTACTGGGGACAAGAATCCATCGCGAAGGAACGGCCGGCTCAACGTCATCAACCGCAGCGTCGACGAGTGTGAGTGCGCTGTCGTGGGTCGCCACTCGGCGGCTGTCGGGTGCTGTCAGGCCCCAAGTGCCGTCGTCGTTGTCCTCGAACGTCCACGCCCCGGATGACTCCTCATCGCACAGCGTGACGCTGGTTTCGCCCTGCGCGGCGGAGCCGGAGGTACCGGTGAGTGCCAAGCCGTTGTAGGCATTGACGATACGCCAGGTCCCATCGGGGTTGCTGTGGAGTGTCCATTCCTGGCTGCGTGTGCCGGCGGTGCCTGCCAGGACCACGGGCGTGATGGGGGATTCGCTGTACCGGGAGAGATCGAGTAGCTGACCGCTGTTGGCTTCGAGGAAGTGGAACGTCTTGCCATCGTGGGGTGGCAGCTTCACATCCTTGGGCTTCCACGAGTTGTGGACGGGACGGAAACCGATGGCCAGGCACTGACCGAAGCCGCTGCCCGCTTTGTTCTTCAACATGTGGAGGTTGGAGACACGCCAGCCCTCGATGGCGAAGCCCTCGACATTTTGGTTGTCATAGCTGCATTTCCTGCCGCACAGGTGTGATTTACCTACTGTGAAGCATTGGAACTGGAACCCGTTGATCTCTGCCTTGTAGTCGTCGCCGGCTCGGGCGTAAACCCAGACCGTGCGGAAGTAGTCACCTTTCGTCGGGTCGTGAGCCCACGGGTACTCCACGGGGTCTCCGCCACCATAGCGGCCACCTTGAATATCTTCGTCATCGCTGGAATCGTTGCTCGACTTGAGCGAAGAGTTCACGACGCCTTCAACCTCCCCCCAATTCCAGCCGTGGCGGGTCTGGACGGCGTTGACGGTATATCCGTCGGCCCAGATATTCATCGCGTACATGTGCTGTTGCCCGCCGACATCGAGGGGCCGCTTCTTGCGGGAAGCGTCCCATTTATCGAACCAGTAGCCGCTTGCGTCGCCGAACGGGCCGAGGAAGATCTCCACATCGGACCGTTCGAATTCTTTCCGAGGATGGTCTGGATCGAGGCTTTGCGCCCAAATATCGCGGTACTCGTCGGCTGCCAAGTGCATGAGCCGCATGTAGGCGTAGCTCTGGAACTTGTTATCTCGCAGCCTCTTGATGCCGTCGTGGTAGGTCGCCTCGACGTAATGGTCGTACCCGCCGCCGATGAACGGACTGTGTTTCATTCCAAAATGCTTCGCGAGCTCATCGCGGGCATCCTGAATGTCGCCATCGGTAAAACCGATACTCCGACCGTTCCGGATCTTGTCGTGAAGAAGCACCAGGTGAAGATTGGCGGCTTGGACGAAGACAGGAAGGACATCGTATTTGTAGTCCTTGTCCCGGAAAGCCGGCATGCTGCTGACGATCTTGTCGACGGCCGCCCGCCACGAGCTGCGGGCTGTTTCCTGGCTCACTCCGCTGTGCAAGGCGCTCTTGGCGTGCTCACAGTACTGCTGGACGAGGACGCGAATTCCGGCGAGCTCGTTGGTCATGAGCTTGCCGTAGAAGTCGCCGAGCTTGCGGTCGACCACCTTCTCGACAGCCTCCCGAATCGTCTCCCAGACCGTGTCCTTCCCATCGGGCCACAGCCCGGCCATGAGAACCGACGCGCCAAGGGCCAGGACAGGGCCGGCCCCCGGAACAGCAGCCAGTCCGGCGATGACGGCCCCCTTCACCGCTTCCTCGGTAGCTGCTGCAGCGTTGAACTCCCACGCCTGGATGAATGGCGAGTCACCACTACCGAACTTCGCCGGGACCGCTCCGGCCTGACCGGGAGTCACCGTCACATCCCCGTTCTCGACCAGACCTCCGTCGCTCGTGTCACCAGCGGTCCCCGAGTCCTCCGACGGAGTGATCGGCATGGGTGTTCTCCTTCGCATTTCTGGCGTTCCAAAAGCTCGACTGCCGAGAAGCCCGACACAGCGCGGGAACAGAGGCAACGTTCGAATCAGTTGCAAGTAGGGGCCCTACCCAGGGAGACCCCCTAGCCGCCACGCTGTGCGTTCCCCCGTTCGGAATCAGAACTCCGCTAACGGCCGCCCTGCCGCTCTTGCCCAAAGCGTGTTCCGCGACCCGGTCGGCGGGCAGGCCGGCGCGGTCGTCCGACGCGGGTGACACCGCAAGTGATCACATCGAGATCCTTGCCTCGCCCTCGCGTACCTTCCAAGCGCTACCGGCGGGGACGCCGGACGCTGCTCCGTACGGACTCCGGCTGAGGCACGCACGACTTCGTCACCTGGCTCGCCCGGCGCGGACGGTGGCTGCCTGCTGTATGTCCTCCAGGTCGGCTACCAGGGCGGCTGCGGCCTTTGCTGGTGCAGGAGGCGATGTACAGGGGCGAGCACCGGCTGGCGGCCGTCAGGCAGGTGGCGACCGTCTGCCCGGCCACCCCGACGCTTGGTCTCGCCGCTGGACATCGGCCGTCAGGTCCTCGCGCAGACCTGCTGTTTACCCGGTGTCTGCCTGAACGGTGCGGAGGGCTGCTCTGCGATGTCCTTCAACACGTGCGCTGGAATCACCGTGGTCAGATGGTCGAGGGTGGTGTGCTCATCGGCTTGGGGAGCAGGTTCCGATGCCGGGAGAAGAAGCCGATGCGGTGGACGGTCCCGTAGCATTCCGCCACGTGACACAGCCGGGTGAGCTCCTCCTTCTGCGTGCCGTCACATCACACGATGTGTGTACGCCCCCGCCTGTCATGACCCAGCAGGTCAGCGGAGGGGCACCGGAAGCCCTCCGCCGACGAGTGCCAGGGCAAGCGGACGGCTGCTGGTCGGAGGATCCCGGAACGTTGTTGTAACGGCTCCCCGTTGCCTGAGTGAGGGCTGGGGTGGGCGTGGGGAGGCTACGTTCCTTTCGATGCTGGGGGGCTCCGGGTCTTCTCATGCGCTCCAGGTTCCCGGGGCGCCGGTGCCTGGCGGGCGCGGCGCAGATCACCCGAGTCCTGGCGACGCCAGCGGACCCTGGTGGGTGGCGGCAGGTGTGGGGGTGGGCTTATACAGCACGCGGTGGGGTACCGCTCGACAAGCCCGGAATTACGGTATGACAAGCCTGCTTCTTGCCACACTGCACGTGTGTGGACGACATCACTTCCGCCGTTCATCGGCGTCGTGCTCGGCACTGTTGCGTCGCTCGTGGGCCAGTTCCTGCAAGGACGCGCGTCCGAGCGTGCGGAGGCACGAAGCAGCGAGCGTGAACGTGCCGAGGCGCGCCGTAATGAACGCCTCACCCACCTCGTCGCCTTCCTGTGCGCTGTCCAGGAAGCTGAGCGGGTCGCCGTGGACCGCTACCAGCACAACGAGACCGACACGCAGTGGCAGATGCGGGCCAGGCAGGCCCTTGACAGAGTGTGGGTGACTCAGAAGACGATCCATATGGTGTGCGCGTCCGAGGTGAACGAGGCAGCGCGGGAAGCTGCGTTCGCCGTTCAGGACGTGATCCGCAAGGGCCCGGGTGAGGCCGGGGAGCAGCCGCAGGACGAAATGGTCTGGCAGGCCATCAGCCCGAGCCGGCGTGCGTATCTCGATGTTGCAGCCACCTACCTGAGCGAGGTGGAGCACGGGGCAGGGGGTCCGACGATGCCTCCGGAGCTCCGGCCGGATGGAACGGGGCCGACCCCAGCAGCTCGTTGATCGCCTGACGGGCGGAGACGTTCCACAATCTCCACTGAAGGGGAGCGGGGTACTGCTTCCCGCAGTACGCCCGGTAGCCACCCTGGACGTGGAGGCGGGCGAGTCCACGGTCGTGCACTGATTCGGCTGCACAGGGAACAGCGTAAGGCCCCGGGCTTGTGCGCTCTTCTGCCCCCTGATGGTTGGTGGTGTTGGTGACCACGAGGGACTGGTGGCTGTCAATGGGCGCCGGTCAGGTCGCCGATTGCTTCGGTGCTGGCTCCCTCGTCGGCCGGCGCCCCGGAAGCGGTGGAGAGCGGGATCTGGCCGTGGTCGGTGTCGTACGCGGGTGCCGCGGGCGATGATGGTGTCCCGATACGTCGATCATGAGGTCAGGAGTTCCGATGGCAAGGCGTGTTCATCAGCCGCGGGAGGACGAGGAGGTCGATTTTGTCCTCAGGATGAGCAAAGGCATGGTTCTTGCCTACTTCTCTGGGACGTGGCCGAAGGCGATCGAGGCATGCCGGGCTATGGATCTTGTCGTGGGTCAGATCGCCGAGGAGTACGCGAGTCTCCTGACGGCCGTCAAGATTGATATCACCCGTTGTCCGGAGGCGACCAAGCGGTATGGCGTCACCGGAGCCCCGTGCGTCGTCCTGCTCAAGGAAGGTGCGGTGGCGGCACGCAGCGCGGGGCCGATGACCCACGCCGAAGTCCAGGATTTCCTGCTCGCTCACTTCTGACCGGCCGCCCGCTCGCCCCCGGCCCGGAGGCGAACTCCCCGAACCCAGAAAGCCGCCCAGGACTATCACGTCGTCCCCCGGTCAGCCCGCCGCGGCCAGGGGACGCGGCGCTCGGTAGGCAACCTCATACGCGGCCACGATCTTCTTCAGGATGACGCCCTGGCCGGCGACGGCGTGCCCGGTGCGCACGGCCCCAGCTCCGGAGCGCGGCCAGCTGCTCCTTGCTGCGCCGCGTCATCCGGGCCGGTTCGGTTGGCCGGGTCCGCGGTGGGGACGGGGTCGCAGGTCTTGACCGTGCGCAGCTCGGCCATGGCTGCCTCGAGTTCGGCCTTGGCTCTGGCGACGCGGCCTTCGGCTTCGTGCGTGACCTGCTGGGAGGCGTGTCGGTCACGCAGTCAGGTGAGGTCAGCGCAGATGTGTGCGGTGCGGTTGCGGATGCTGGCGGCTGTGTGGTGCTCGGTTAGTCCTGCAGCGTCTCGATCCCTTCTTGTGCGGGTGCGGGAGGCGCCATGCCAGTCGGGGGTAGCCCGGGTCGGTCGCCGGCCATGTCGCGGTACTCCTGCGTCATGTTCTAGACGGTCGGGTAGAGAAGGTCGTCGGCTCGGTGCAGGAAAACGCTGTGGGCTGTCTCGTCGGCGCTGTTGTGGGCCTCGTGAGGTGGACCGCGGTGGTCTCCAGGTCTTCCTGCCCGTTGATGCCGGCCATGGTGGAGCGCGGGGCGACGGTGTCGAGCTGCTCGATGAAGCGCCGAAGCCGGCGGCCGGGTTCTCCTCCGCCACGCACGCGATGTCGTCGGCGTAGCGGCGGATGAGGTCTTCGATGGTGATCACGGTGACGGACATCGTGGTTCTCCTGTCAGTAGGCGGGGCCGTCGTACTCAATGGCGACGAGCTGGGCACCGGGGTGCTCCTGCTGAGAGCTCGGTGCTGACGCGGGTCCAGCTGTACGGCTCGTTCCAGCGGCCGATGGTCGCGGCGGGCCAGTCCGGTTCCCGGCCGGGCCGCACGCCGCATGCTCCCCAGCCGTCGGCCTGACCGGTCAGGACATGGAGTCCGCGGATGCTGGGCCGAGCGGTGTTTCTGAGGGCTTGCGCCGGTCGGTGGCGAGTGGGGCGGCGAGGCGGAGTTGCGTGTGTGCGGCGATGACGAGCCAGGTCCAGCGGTCCGCCGCCTGCGGGTCACGCAGCCGCCGCCGGCGTCATGCTGCTCTTGGTCGTACGGACCCGTCTGCTCCGCCACGAGCGCGCAGCCTGGCCGTACTGGGTGCGCGTCTCGGAAGCCGACATTCTCGCCTCGATGACCCAGGACACCCGCGCCGCGCAGATCAAGGCGCTCTGCGAACCGACACCCCGCCACCTGCCACGACGTGGGCAAAACCGTCAAACGGCCCAGCACCCTCTACGAGCGAGCCCAAGCCAGAGGCTAAGACAGCCACCCGCCCGGACTGTACCGAAGACCTCAGCGCCCGAGCCTCTGACCGGGACAGTCGGGTGACGCGATCACGTTGCCGTGCCCCCGTCACCCCACCGCAAGCGGGCTACTCCGGGCGGACCTGCGCCGCCTGCATGCCCTTCTGCCCACGCTCGGCGACGAAAGAGACGGGCTGGCCTTCCTTGAGGGACTTGAAGCCATCGGTCTCGATGGCCTTGAAGTGCACGAAGAGGTCATCACCGCCCCCCGCCGGGGAGATGAAGCCGTACCCCTTCTCTTCGTTGAACCACTTCACCGTGCCCAGTTGCCGGTTGGACATGCTCACCCCAAGGTTGCGTGGCGACCCAGCGTCGCCTGGTGAAGCTTGGCACGCGGACGGCGTCTCGCGCCCAGGACCTCGCCCAAGAGATATAGCGGCCATGCATCGTCACTGGCGGCGAGACGCAGTCACCCACCAGGGCGCTGATGACAACTTAGGTTCCTCTCAGTGAAACCTTTCATGCGCTACGGAAGCGTTCCGTGCGGTCCGACACCACCGCCCATCACGTTGCGTGGCAACCGGAGGATAAGGAACAAGCGTACGTCCAGCAGTCCGGGCGTCGCCGCAACTCAGAAGGGGTGTGAACGATGTAACCGGACGTCAAGCTCAGGGTAGCCAGCCGGTGGAAGTCCGGCCCGGGGAGACGCCAGGGTCCCTGGTAGCTGACTCCCGGCGTCGCTCGAAAGGGTGGCGTCGAAGTGAGCTCGGCGTCGCCCAACTCGCCCGGGCAGCAAGGAAACTGGGCGATGCACGGTCCGTCGAGTGGCAGCGCCGGGCCGGGTCCTGGGCGCACGCCTACCTGGGCTCCGAAACGAAGGACACCCTAAGACCGTGTCCTATGTGGTGAGGCGGACGTTGACCGGTCATGGGGCGGGGAACGGGGACTGGATCGTGCCGGACGGACTGTGGGAGATCGCGAAGCCGCTGATCCCACCGTCGAAGGTCCGGTCGCAGGGCGGTGGGACGCAGGACACGCCTGATGAGACGGTGTTCGCCGCGATCATTTACGTGCTGGTCAGCGGGTGTGCCTGGCGGACGCTGCCGCCGTGCTTCGGCATATCGAAGTCGACCGCCCATCGCCGGTTCCCGATCTGGTCGCGCGCCGGCGTGTGGGGCCGGCTGCACGAGTCGGTCCTGGACCGGCTCGACGACGCGGGCCTGATCGACGTGACCCGCGTCGTCCTGGACTCTGCCCACGTGCGGGCGGAAAAGGGGGCGAACTCACAGGTCCGTCGCCCGTGGACCGGGGCAAGCCGGGTTCCAGGATGCACATCCTGTCGGACCAGAACGGGCTGCCCCTCGTCGTCGGCGTCTCCGCCGCCAACACCCACGACAGCGAAGCCCTGAAACCCATGGTGGACGGTCACCAAACGAGACACGACCCCCACCGCGGCCGCCACTTCAAAGCCAAGCGCCTTCACGCCAACAAGGCATACGACGTTCCCCACCTGCGGAAACAGCTCCGCGGCAAACACATCGGAGTTCGCATCGCACGCAAGGGCATCGAGTCCAGCGAACGCCTCGGACGGCACAGGTGGGTCATCGAGCGCACCATGTCATGGCTGACCGGCTACCGCCGGCTCTCGCCCCGTTACGAGCGCGGCCCCCCGCAACTACCTGGCATTCCTCGGTCTCGCCGCCGCGATCTGCTGCTACAAGCGACTCGTTCGCCTCACCACATAGGACACGGTCTTAGTCGGCCCGGAGCGGCCTCGCCCGCTCACCTTGACCAGGCAGCTCCCGCTCATCTGGCCGGCCAGTGCCCGGGTCGGCTCCTCGCGGGAGCTGGCGAACTTGTATGTGGCCGAGCCGGCCGCGGGTGTCCGACGGTCCGGTCGCAGCCCTACGGCGCAGCCGCCGCCATGGAAGGCCTGCCGGTCACGGACTTCTGGGCCGATACCGGTGAACCGCGCAGCATCGTCATCATCCTCCAGCCGGAAGCCGTGGACGCCGCTCCCGAGGACGACGACGAAGAACCGAGGGAACTGCGGATCATCTGGGCCGGCGCCGGTGCCTGGCAGTTCGCCTGGATGCGCCCCGACGGCTCCAACGAAAGCCCCGACCAGCTCCCGGGCTACCCGGGTTCCCTCGCCCTGCCCGAGGACGCGGCCGAGTCGTACGCACCATGCTGCGCCGTGATCCGGTCCTGCTCCTGGGGCCCCCGAGTGGCAGCCGCCGGCCGACTACAACCCTGACTCCCGCCCGTACGACCCCGAAGAGGACGACCCCGACCCGGCCTTCGAACGGTCCCTGGCCGCCTACCTCACCCACGCGGACTGGCTGGCCCAGCTGCAGGCCCGACAGCGCTGGGCGGCTGACACCGCCCGGACGGACTCCCCGCAGCGCTGACCCTGGGCAGCAGCCGACAGCCGCCGCGCACCGCGCGGCGGCACCACAGCGGCTCGCCGCAGATTCCGGCAGCACGCCAGCCTCTCCACCTCCCGGAGCTCCCCGATGCACTCCAGCACGCGCCCCGCCCGCGTGAACCTTTCCCAGATCGCCGTGATCGCCTGGACCGGCCCGGCAGCCGTCAGGAACTGGCGCCGGTGCTATCCCGGCTTCCCGCCCAAGGCCGGCGGGGCCGACGACAGTCCCGTGTCCGAAAGGGCCGTCGCCGAGGCATGGTTGGACCATCGGTCCGTCCTATGGTGCCGACCAGTGGGCCGACCACGAGGAGTTGGGTGGCCGCCAGGGCGAGGCAGATGGCCGCGGTGCCGGTCCACAGGGCCGTGACGCCGGCGTGTTCCAGGATCTGCGTGGCGGTGATCGGGGCGGCGACCGTGGCGATGCCCCAACTGATGCCGTGCGCCGCCAGGTAGCGGTCGGCGCCGCCGGGTGGTGCCAGGTCCGCCACGACGCCGAGGATCCGGCCCAGGACGAGCACGTCGCCCAGGCTCCACAGGATCGTGGCCGCCAGGAACGCGGGCAGTCCGTACGCCGGAGCGTAGCCCGCCAGGCCGGCTGCCATCAGGGTGTGGCCGAGGGCGAGGGCCGCGGAGTCGGGGAGCGCGGCGAGGCGGCGCAGGCGCAGGGCGGGCTGGGACGCGACGATGGTCACGGCCGAGGCGCTGAACAGAAGACCGGCGTCGGACGGTTGGAGGCCGCGGTGGGTGAGGGTCAGCGGCAGCGCCATCGTGATCTGCATGGAGATGAGGGCGAAGACGGTGCCGGAAGTGAACAGGGCCCACAGCGCGCGGTCTCGCCACGGGTGGACCGGCTCGGGACGTCCGCCGCGCTCGGCGGTCCGCCGGCCGGGGTGGTCGGCGGGCAGCGCGAAGCGGAGCGTCAGCGCGCAGGCCAGGCAGGTGAGCGCGTCGGCGACGAACAGCCAGCGCAGGTCCCACCGGCCCAGCGCTGCGGCGATCAGGCCGGCGCCCGTACCGCCCGCCGCGAGCGCGGCGTTGAGCAGGCTGTAGGCGCGCACCCGGTCGGCCGGGCCGACCGCGTCAGCGATCATCGCCTGGCTCGGCGGTTCGTAGAGCTCGAAGGCCAGGCCGAGGAGGACCGCGAAGACCGCCACCGTGGTCAGGGAGTCGGCGGCCGCGATGCCCATCTGCGCGAGCGCGCAGCCGGTGAGGCCGAGTACGATCGTGCGTCGCCGCCCAAGGCGCGTCGCCAGGTGGCCGCCGGTCAGGCGCGACGGGATCGTCGCGAACCCGAAGGCTGCGGAGAGCAGCCCCGCCGTGGTGGCGCTCGCGCCGAAGTCGGTGCTGATCAGGACGGTCAGGAAGGGCAGGGAGAAGGCGCCGAGCCGGTTGATCGCCCGCGCCGCCACCAGCAGCCATACGATGCGCGGCATCCTCGCCGTCGTCGCCCCTGCCCCTGCCCCCGTCCCCATCCCCCGCCATTTCTGCGTAACTGGTGAATCGAGTAACGTCGGTTACGGACGCTAGCCCCGGAAGGAGTGACTGGTCAAGTGATGTTTGACAGTCACATCGCGATGCTGCTGGATCAAGCCGTAGCGCTCGTGAACACGTTGACCGACGGAACCGCGCGCGGCCGCCCGTACGCCGCGCCCTGCGGAACCGGGCTCCGGGCCGCGGTCGATGCCGCGATACCCCGCACCGCCTCCTCGCTGCCGCGCGACATCGACGACGAGCAGGCGGCGTATCTGGCCGGAGCGGCGCGGCGCATGCGGGACGTCTTCCAGGCCATGCAGGACGGGCGGTTGGACGCCGCTGCGGCGGCCGTGAACGACCTGCTGCGCGACACCGACGCCCGGCCGCGGCTGGACCGGGGCGCGGGCGAATCCTGGCAGCTGCACTTCCACGGCCCCGACGACTCCTTCGCCGCCGGGTCCAGTGCCGCTTGTGCCACCGCGCTCGCCCTGGCGGTGGGCGGCGGCCTCGCCGGGCGGCTGGGCGTCTGCCGTGCCGACCGCTGCGACCGCGTCTACGTCGATCTCTCCCGCAACGCCGCCCGCCGGTTCTGCTCCACGGCCTGCCAGAATCGCGCCAAGGCCGCGGCCTTCCGCGCCCGCCAGGACGCCCGCGACTCCCACTCGGACGCCCGCGACTAACGCGGTCCCGGTACGGGTGCCTCATGGGCCGCCACGCCCTCAAGAACGCACCCGGGCTGATCGCCAAGGGGCAGGTGATCCACTTTTCGCTCCTTGTAGACGGCCCTGACCCCCGCCTCACCTGCCAAGCAGCTCTCATGGACGTCACTGTCCAAGAGCGACAGGATCCTGGTCGCCAAGAAGCGATCGCTCTCTGGATCTCCGCAACAGTTGGGCTCCTCGTGTCGCTGGTCGTGCCAACACTGGTCGCTTGGGTGTGGTCGGCCACCGGCGAAGGGGGTCTCTGAGCCGCGGCGCTCTCGTGATCGTTCTGGCTGGCTTGGGGGCTGTGATCGTGTGGTGGCGCCGTCGCCGGGCCGCCAGGCGCTCTGCCCAAGATTGACTCACTCCGTCCCGCAAGGCAGCAATCCTGGCCCATGACGCTCGCCCGGTCCAGGCATATACGTGACGCATTGCCCCCGCCGCATGGGTGGCCAGATGCACCGTCCTGACCACCGAGGCCACCGACGACGCGGGGCGGATCCCACCCCCGCATGCCGCTGTCCGTCGCCCTGGACGACTGGGACGCCTCGACGCCGCCCACCAGGATCCGGGCGAGCTCCGCGACCTGCTGGCCGCCCCCGCCGTCGGCCACCTTGACGCCAGAGAGGTGTCCCGTGCCGTCCGTCTCGATCACCAGAGCTTCGTGCGCCATGACCATCCCTTGCCATCGAACGGCGCAGCGGAATACTGCGCCGGTGATCAGGCCATGCCGCAACAGTTCGAGAGGATGCGCGTGTGCAGGGGGCTCGAAAAACCCTTGGCGCGCGGGTTCACTGGCCCCCTACAGTGATCAGTGTCCAGGTGCGAAGGCAGGACCTACTTCCACTCTTAATGGGGAGGCCGCGGGTTCGAGTCCCGCCTCCGGCACGCAGGCCGGTGTAGCTCAGTTGGCAGAGCACCTTGTTGGTTCCGCCGCTTCGACCTCTGGACACCTAAGCTTCACGCACTTCCCGGTGCGCGGGCCACGGCTCCTTCGTTTCCCATCGAATCCCATGCCGCGGCCACTTTGAACTCGGGAGGCGCGGCACCGGGGCGTCCGGTGCGCAGGTGACGGTTACTTCTCGGAACAGCCGGTCGCGGGTTCAAGTCCCGTCCCAGCCTTGGGGCTGGTGTAGCTCAGTTTGGAAGAGCAGCTGTCTGTACCGTCGCCGACCTCTTCGACCTCGGACGCCCTCCGCCGTGCTTCCCCGGATGAATTCGGGGGAATTCACATGGCACGTTTCAACACCCGCGCGCCCAAGGCGGCCCGCCCGACCTCGCCCGTGACCACGACCGGGCGGCGTACCCCCACGCACCTCGGCGGCAAGGGGCACGTGCGCGACGACCGCTCCGAGCTGTTCCTGCTCGCCGTCGCCAACTTCGTCTCCCAGCAGACCTTCCACGAGAGCGGCACCGACCGCGACGACCGGTTCACCGCCCTGGTGCGCAAGCTCGCCGTCGAGGACCCCACCTGGACCGCGGGTCTGCTGGGCTGGCTGCGCGGCGACGGTCAGATGCGCACCGCCTCCCTCGTCGGCGCCGCCGAGTACGTCAAGGCCCGCCTCGACGCCAGCGCCACGCACGGTCCCACGAACCGGCAGGTCGTCGACTCCGTGCTGCGCCGCGCCGACGAGCCCGGCGAGATGCTGGCGTATTGGACCAGCGTGTACGGGCGGAACGTGCCGAAGCCGGTCAAGCGCGGCATCGCCGATGCCGTGCGACGCATGTACACCGGCCGCAACCTCCTGAAGTACGACACGGCCTCCAAGGGCTACCGCTTCGGCGACGTGCTCAACATCGTCCACCCCACGCCCGCCCCGGACAAGCCGTGGCAGGGCCCCCTGTTCCAGTACGCCCTGGACCGCCGGCACAACCCCGACACCGCCACCCCGCCCGCCTCCGACCGCACCCTGACCGCCCACCGCGCCCTGATGGCCGTACCCGTCGAGGAGCGTCGTGCGCTGGTCACCGGGCCGGGTGGCGCGGAGCGGCTGGCGGAGGCGGGCATGACGTGGGAGGCGCTGGCGGGCTGGCTCCAGGGCCCGATGGACGCGGCGGCCTGGGAGGCCGTCATCCCCTCCATGGGCACCATGGCGCTGATCCGCAACCTGCGGAACTTCGACGAAGCCGGCGTCCGTGACCAGGTGGCCGAGCAGGTGGCCACCCGGATCGCCGACCCGGCCGAGGTCGCCCGGTCCCGGCAGTTCCCCTTCCGCTACCTGGCCGCCTACCAGCACGCTCCCTCGCTGCGCTGGGCCTGGTCGCTGGAGCGGGCCCTTGGCCACTCGCTCGCGAACGTCCCCGCACTCCCGGGCCGGAGTCTGATCCTGGTCGACCGTTCCGGCTCCATGTGGTCGCCGCTGTCGGACCGGTCCGAGCTCAACCGCGCGGATGCTGCCGCGATCTTCGGCACGGCCGTGGCGATGCGCGCCGCCGCCGCCGACCTTGTCGAGTTCGGCACTTCCAGCGCCCCCGTGGCGTACCGCGGGGGCGAGTCGGTCCTGAAGGTGCTGGAGCGCTTCGGGAGCCTGGGCGGCACCGACACGACTGAGGCAGTGCGCCGGCACTACCGCGGGCACGACCGGGTCCTGATCGTCACGGACGAGCAGGCGTCCTACCACTACGCGGGTGACCCGACCGAGCAGGTCCCGGCCGGCATCCCGGTCTACACCTGGAACCTCGCCGGCTACCGGCCCGGCCACGGACCGTCCGGTTCCGCCAACCGGCACACCTTCGGCGGCCTCACCGACGCTGCGTTCCGCATGGTGCCGCTGCTGGAGGCGGGTCGGGACGCCCACTGGCCCTGGGAAGACTCAGCAGGAAAAGGCGCCGTCTGACGCCAAGCCCGTCAGGGCTGACGGCGGCGTGCCCGTGGCGCTACTGCGGGGCGCGGAGTGACCCCCGCCCGGGACCGGCAAAATCGCGGACGGGGACCGTGACCGGGACTAGTGATCCGCCCTCAGTAGTCGTGAGAGCGGGCTAGGACCTGTCCGGCCGATCATGTGACTACTACGCATGCTGGTGGGGGCATCAGACAAGTCGGCGCCGCCCAGGTGGACCTCGACCGTCCACCCGTCGAAGGGACTTGCCGTAACGGGCTGAAAGACGGCCTAGATTTGGTCGCATGATCACTCAG
Organism: Streptomyces sichuanensis; assembly: GCF_020328095.1. Classification (NCBI taxonomy): domain Bacteria; kingdom Bacillati; phylum Actinomycetota; class Actinomycetes; order Kitasatosporales; family Streptomycetaceae; genus Streptomyces; species Streptomyces sichuanensis. Next base: position 777 of record NZ_JAIXMK010000013.1, on the reverse strand, counting down.
ATTGTGACCCTCGCTGGCGTCCTCATCGGCGCCCTAACCTCGTATCTGAGCACGGCTATGGCTGAGCGCGCTCGGCACCGACGCGGTATGGCAACGCGCTGGGATGAGCGCAAGCTCAACACCTACATCGAGTATGCCTCCTGCGTGAAAGAGGTGTACGGCGCTGCCAAGCGGGCCCGGCGAGCGGCGGAAGGAACGGAAGACCGAATGCAGCTTCTTGCCGAGATGGTAGAAGCCGAACAGCGGCGATCGATACTCTTCGAAACCCTGGTGCTGCTGGCGGCACCGGCGGCAATCAAGGCCGCCCACGCGGTCAACCTCTGCCTGTGGCAAGAGCAGACTGCAGCCAAGAACCAGGAGGCCACACCGGTAGTAGAAGGTGACCTGGAGGCCCTAATGAACATCTATCACGAACAGGCCCGAACGGATCTGGGAATCCCCCTCAGCCCATGGCGGGACTAGGACTTGTCCGGCCCGATCATGTGACTACTTCGCAGTCGTGTCGTTGATGTGGACATGGGGCGGGGTGATCTGACGGATGCCGAGTGGGAACGGCTGCGGCCGTTCCTGCCGGTCAGCAACAGGCATTGTGGCAGGTGGCGGGATCACCGGCAGGTGGCGGGATCTCCGGCAGGTGGCGGGATCACCGGCAGGTGATCGACGGGATTCTGCACCGGGTGCGGACCGGCGTTCAGTGGCGTGACCTGCCCGCACGGTTCGGCCCGTGGAAGACGGTGTACGAACGCCACCGCCTGTGGTCGGCCGACGGAACCTGGG